>JBBRKD010000292.1:0-3718 GCA_038218255.1 Hyphomicrobiales bacterium
AAACGCCGCCGCTCAATCGGCTGCGGCGTCCGCCATTTCGTTCGACTGTAGCCTTCCGTGTTACGAAAAGCGCGCGCTTCCCGATCACTTTCGGGACCTGCGCCTGGTTGAACCGTGTGGTTCATTTTTCGCTGAAGGGGCGAGGCACATTGCCGGCATGACAAACACCGCGCCGACTCAACCCCAGAGCGCGTCACTGACGCTTTGAGCTAAATCACATCCGGCATCCCAAGGCAATTCTCACCAAGCCCTGACTTGTGCGTCAAATTGGTAGAAATCGGGCGGCCCGGTTTCGCCTCATGCTCGCCGCAGTTGGCGCGCGAATAGAAGCCGCAGTCGGCGTCGAGCGGTGACATCGGTTGACAAACCCCATGGGCTTGACTGACACAGGGCATTCGGGCATCGGCCAGCCCAGATTCGTCGGGAGTTGACTGAAGTGAAGCGCGCACTCATCGCCGGCCTGGCTGGCCTTGTTATCATCGCGTTGATAGCGGTCGGCTACTATTTCTACGCCAATACCGATCTGTTCAGGGGCAAGGGCGCCGTTGCGGTCGCCGACGCCAAGCCTGCCAGCAAGACCAGTTCCACTGCCGCGCAGTCGCAGGCGGCAGCGAGCACGCAAGCGCCGGCCAATGTCGGCCCGGCGGCCGCCAATACCAGGGTAGCGGTCACGCAGAGCGTGCCCCCGGCGTTGTCGCAGGGCATCGTCAAGGCGCAGTATGGCGACTGGCAGATGAGTTGCGAGACCCCACCTGGCGCGAGCTTCCAGCAATGCGCCATTATCGAAAACGTCACCGCCGACGATCAGCCAAATGTCGGGTTGAGCGTCATCGTGCTGAAGACCGCCGATCAGAAGGCGAAATTGCTGCGCGTGTTGGCGCCGCTGGGCGTGTTGCTTCCCAACGGCCTAGGGCTTCATATCGATGGTAAAGACTTGGGCCGCGTGCCGTTCGTACGCTGCCTGCCCAATGGCTGCATCGCCGAGGTGGCAATGGATGATCCTCTGATCGCCACGCTCTCCAAGGGGACCAATGCGGTATTTTCGGTGTTCAAGACGCCGGAGGAAGGCATTGGCATTCCGGTGTCGCTGAAGGGCTTTGGCGACGGCTTCGCGCAACTGCCCTAGGCGGTGGCTCGCGGGCCATAGGGTCAGGACTCATTGACCCAGAAGATGAAGGCTGCGCGAAGCGATTGCCAACAGGAAGGTATGAGCGCATCGGTCGTACGATGCAGCAGCAGCCAGCGTCCCCTGCCATTCCCTGCCATCGCAGACCACTTGCAGCTTACTTACGGTACGCCCCGCGACCATGGAAAGAACAGCTCTATGCGTTGCGTCTACGACGCCCAGCAACATCAAAAGCTCTCTCATTGCGGGTACATCCGACCACAGTGAATCAGCCGATCCAGGCTTAGCTCAAGCCATTTAATGGGTCCTGACCCTAGTCGAAGTGGAGGCCACCATTCATGTCGATAACTTCGCCCGTAATGAATCCCGCTAGCGGCGAGGCCAAGAACGAAACGGCGTGTGCCACTTCCTCTGGACGGCAGAATCGTCCGACGGGGATCTGGGCGAGTTGATGTCGACGCTGCTCTTCCGTGAGTTGCTCGGAAACCATTGGAGACGTGACGTAGGCAGGAGCGATGGCGTTTGCAGTGATGCCCTCATCTGCCGTCTCGCGGGCAACTGAGAACGTCAGTCCGATGATCGAGGCCTTGGAGACCGAGTACGCCGTGCCGGCGGTCAATCCACCGGACTTCGCGGCGTAGGAAGACATGTTGATGATGCGTCCCCATCTATTAGCCCGCATCGCTGGCAGCATGGCTTTCGTCAGCATGAACGCCGCGTCCAGATTTATCGCGTTGACCCGACGCCATTCTTCGATCGAAGTGTCCGCGATCTTGTTGTTGGACAAGACGCCAGCGTTATTGACCAGGACATCGATGCTTCCAAAGCGGGCGAGCACATCATCGCACGCGATGTTGAGTTCTCCCTGGTCCGTTAGATCAAGCCGGAGAGCAAAAGCCTTGTTTCCCAAATTAGTGACTAGCCGATCCAGCCGGTCTTGCGCGACGTCGACCAGCAGAACATCAGCGCCGTCCGATATCAGTGCCATCGCAACGGACGCGCCAATCGCTCCTGCCGCCCCGGTCACCATTGCGGTCTTTCCATCTAATTTCATCTCAAGCCTAGGTGGTTCGATTTAGGAAAAGAGCCTGTCCAGGCGAGCCCGCAGCAACACTGTGCCGCGAACCCGCCCTCTGGAAGAGGTCGAGAACCCTGTGTCGGTCTATTCGCATGGTTGTCGATCATCGACGATGTCGCCGCCAGAGACGGAACCAGGTGGGTCGTAGCGTCTAATCGGTGCTAGATCTTGGGAGCGTTCATGAACGCGTTGATCGAAGGGTCGCCCTTGCGCAGAACCTTAACACCGGTGTCAATATCCGCAGTTGGCACGTGCCCGAAGCCGGGGTTTGTCAAGCTTTCGAATTGGGTCGGATGGGAGGCCGACCAGAGTTGCCAGAACGCCTGCACACCCATCATGTAGGGATTTTGCGCGATAGTGAAGTCATAGTCGCCCGCCTCGACCCCTTTGAGGATCGGAACGTCGATAGCCCACGCCAGCACGTGAACCTTGTCGTCGCCCTGATCACGGCCAACATCACGTGTTGCGGCGAGGGCTCCCGTACCGCAGTTGCCACTAACGCAGAAGATCGAATTGATTTCCGGATGCGCCTGGAGCATCGCCGCGTTGACGCTCTCGGCCTTCTGCAAATCGCCTTCGTCGTTCACAGTGGCAATGATCTTGGCTCCGGGTGCTACGGAAGCGAGTCCGTCTTTGAAGCCAGCGATACGGTGGGTTTCAGAGTCCAGTCCCGGCTCCATCGAAACGCCGATGTTTGCCTTGTCGCCGAGTTCCTGGCCGATCGCCTTACCCGCGGCGTAGCCGGCGTTGTAGTTGTTCGTGCCTACAAACAGCATCCTGTTGGACTTTGGAGAGTCGGAGTCAAACGTTGCAACCGGGATTTTTTTCGACATTGCCGCGTTAATCGAGGATACAAGCGTGTCCGCGTCGGACGCCGTCACGACGATCCCATCGACACCCTTGGCGGTCAGCTGATCCACGGCCTTGGCCTCGCCGGAAGCGTCGATGTCAGCGGGACCTTGAAGCTCCGTTGTGGCCCCCACGGTCTTTGCCGCGTCCTGGAACCCGGCATAGGCCCAGTTGAAAAACTCCGAGCCCTTGAAGAAGACCACCATTGCATAGTGGGGACTGGCTCCTGCGGCGTGGGCGGAACCGCCCAGCGAAAGGCCTGCCGCCAAAGCCGCCAGTGTCGACATGCCGAGTAGTAGATTACGTTTGGTCACTGCTTTTCTCCTAGTGTTTGCAGTCTTGCTGCTATTTGGTCCATCTTCGTTTGCCGATTCCGCAGAAGCGTTCGGGCGTTTTGACGATCAATGAACCGGTTAAGGAGAACGGCAAGCAGTAGCATCACACCGGTAAATACGTCATACAAAAACGGGTTTACCGCCGACGTCACAAATGCATTGTGAACTACTGCAAGGAAAATTACTCCAAGTACCGTTCCCCAAATTGTTCCGCTGCCGCCGTTGATATTGGCACCGCCTATGGCGACAGCTGCAATTGCTTTCAGTTCTGATAGATTTCCATGAGCCCAATTAGCTGCGCCGTATTTTCCAGCCGCCATGACACCGGCA
>JBBRKD010000293.1:0-3715 GCA_038218255.1 Hyphomicrobiales bacterium
GGCCGGCGCAGATCGGGTGCAGCGTTCTATGGACAAGTCGGCAGACGCAAAAGCGTGACGGACGACTGCGGTCTGAGTCCAAGCCCAGGAGTCCGAGACCAGCGATCGAGAGCACGCCGAAGGCGTGCTGTACATGACGCACCACGAGCGGAGGCCCACTGGTAGCGCAGTGAGGCACGCGGTGTCGTCATGCGGTACTGAACGCGGCCGTGCCGTCGGGGGATACAGAACAAGGCTAGGAGGAGGGCGGATGGCTGCTCTGCCTCCGAACCATCTCCGTAAAGCGCCTCCGCAAAGCCACCACTCCCCTACTTAGTGGAGGGGGCTAGATCCGGATACTGGAATCACCAACCACCGGAGACCACCATCATGTCCAAGTTCACCGCCTTCCTGGGCGCCCTCATCTTCTCGCTGACCCTGAGCACGTCGGCCAACGCCGGCGGCCTGCTGTTTGTGGCACTGGCCAAGTTCACGATCCACGCCACGGCGCCGCAGACCGTGACCGTGGCCGAGCAGACCATCGCCCAGCCAGCAGCCTCGGACGCCATCACGGTCGCGGTCGAAACCGTCGCAGGAACGACCTCGCAGGACACGGCCGCCACCGAGCCCAAGTCCGACGGCAAGCCGGACAAGGTCGGCCCCGAACAGCACGACTCCGCGCACGTGAGCGACAAGAGCGAAGAGCCGGCCACCCCGTCGGAGTCCGAGTCGACGCCAGCCACCAAGCCCGATTCCCAGAACACGGGCGAACCGGGCACGACCAAGACGGAGCGTCCACAGTTCCAAGGCCTGGCCGCCCTCATCGCGCGCATGCACCAGAGCGCGACGCCCACGGTGCCCAAGATCGGTGTGCCGGGCCTGCCGATCCCGATGCACGGAGCCACGACCGCCATGCTCGACCGCGCCCAGGCTGCGACGACTAACGCCTCGTTCCGCTCCGCGATCGCCGCGCCCGCCAACGGCGTGAAGACCGGCAAGGGCGCCGGCTTGCTGAAGGTGCTGTCGCTGTTCGGACACTGAATCAGGCCACGCATAGCGCCCCGATTGCGGCGCTTTCGTCTCCGAAGGTGTCCTGCATCGGGCACATCATCGCCACAGCGCCGAACGGCACGATCAAGGCGCCGATGGCCGTCTGACACGGAGCGCAAGCGGCATGAGGCATTGACGCATCACGGCACAATCGGCCCGTACTGAGCCCCTCCGGAGCACCCGTGTCCAACGAATCTACATCCCACCGCATGAGCAGCCACCTGGAGGCAGCGGTCGCGTTCCTATGCTCCATCGGACTCACCGTGAGGATTGAGCCGGGTGCAACAGGATTCCTCAAAGGCATTCGCATCGAAAAAGGGGTATTGCTGATCGATCCAAAAGCAAAGGTCAGCGAGGTGTTACACGAAGCAGGGCACATCGCACTACTGCCACCCGAGTTCAGAGCCAAGGTCTGTGACAACGTCGATGACGCTGTCAAAGCCATGTTCGAAGCCTGCAGGGCAATGCTGGATGCCAACCCCGACAGCGAACTAGCGAGGGCACTCGTGCAATCGGGGGAGAGCGAGGCGACAGCCTGGGCATGGGCGGCTGGCAAAGCAATTGGTTTGCCAGACAAGCTGATCATCGCGGACGCCGACTACAACGGGGACGGTCGCATGGAACGAGTGCGCTTGGCGACGAACGCACACTTCGGGATCAACGGACTACAGCATGGCGCGTGGTGCGCCGTACGGGATAACGTCGTCGCACGAGCACGAGGCCTGCCCGTCTACCCGAAACTCGCGCGATGGCTACAGCACGCGGTGACGACAGAGGCGATCACATGAGGGTTACAAAGGCGCAACGTGCGTTCCTCAGCAGTTACCTGCCGGACATCTGCCTTCTTTCCAAGGATGGCGTTCGCACCTGACCAGCCGATGAATTCGTGAAGACAGTCACTCAGTTGGCTTTCGACGGACATGCGGGCGCCGGCCGGAGAACGGCTAGTCGTACTCGTAGACGCCCTCGTCCTGACGGACTGCACACATTGCGTCCATGTGGCGCTGTGCCTGCTGCCGGCTGTTGAGCGCTACAGCCGCGTGAACTGTCCATTCCTCGTTGATGGTGCGAAGAGACATTGCGCGTTTGGCGAGGGCTCCCAAACCCCCGGCCAAGTCCCATTGGAATCTGGTGGCCCAAATCTGAGGTGCGGGGGCGTAGATACGGCTGTGCCACCGTGTCCCGATGCTATCGTCTGACAGAACGGTCATGGCACAAGCGGACCACCAGTTCCATTGCGCAAGGCGATGCAAAGGCGTAGCCGCCTTGATCGCTGCATCGAGTGCAGAGAGGAGCAGGCCCTGCTGCGCATAGCGCTCCTGACTGAGCGCGTGCTCGCCAAGAATGTCGTGTTCCCAGCGAATCAACCAGCTGGCCAACCGGCGTTCTGATTCATCGACGGAGATGATGGAAGGGAGCGCGAGCCGTGTCGTATGGAACTCGAGGATATCGACGAGGATATCCTCGGTGCGGCGAGATTGCGGAGTCGCAGCAAGAGGCGCCGAACCCGGGGTGTACAGGTACTCCGCATAGAACTGCGGAATCATTCGGCGCAGATCTTTGGCGAACTGACAATCTGGCTTGCCGGCAAGCAGCTTCTTCGTTCGCGCTATCCAATCGACGACGAAGCTGCTGATCCGCCACGCTGCGCCAGGCGTCATGTCTTCGCGGAACATGTCGCCGCGAATTACCGCAATCGCAGTGGTCGCAGCATCATAGATCCGCGGAAGAGGCTGCATTCCATCCTTGCGCGGATCCATCGAGATACCGAGCGCAGCAAACGATACGGCAGTCTGGGGCGAAAGCGTTCCTTCGCGATAGTCAGTCCTGCACTGGTTGACCCAGTTCGTGAGCGTCCAGTCGAGACTCGCGGGTGGCAGTCTCAGGAAGCCTCCGTTGGCACGCTGCCATTGGCGAACCCTCTCCAAGTGAGTCAGTCCCACGTACGTAATGTCGCTGCCACCACGAGTCATTGTCGTCTCCCACGCAATATCCGGAAAGTGCCGACTGATTATGGGAAACATGCGGCAGAGGTTTGAGCACGAAAGCGACGCATTCGTTGGCACTTTGCTGCTCAAGGAAACTGGCTCTGAATGCCCAATGCGGCCATGAGTGGTCAGGGCTGGGTATGCCGGCTGAGCAGAGATGGAATCTGCGTCAGCACACTGGCAGGATTCGAAGTCGCTTATGCAGCTTCGCCCAAGTGCTGGCGCGTTGCACAGTAGGGAGCCGAGCGCAGCACGTACGCAGGCAAATGCTGAAAGAGTCCCTTGGAGGAAAGCTACCAAGCATTTGGCGCGCCCCTACTTAGCTTCATGCCCGTAGAGCACTTCGCGGAATCCGGCGAACGACGAGCGGGCGGACGAGTTTGGCGCGCCGAAAAGTGACTTTGCACAGTGGGTCGGCTAGGCACTATTGAGGTGTTCCAACAAACCACCCGCAGCAAGGAGCCCACACCATGAACGCCCATCAACGCCGCATCGCCGACAGCGCCAAGTCCCGCACCATCGCCACCGGCGACGCCGTCACCCGCAATGGGACCGTCGCCCGTGTGATGGCGGTCGGCCGGCGTGCGATCCAGGTCAAGCGCAAGGACAACCGCAAGGTCGAATGGCGTGTCAAGGAAGTCGGCAGCGTGTTCGCGACGGCCTGAGGGCGACGAGACCCGCCTGATGCTGCGCCTGGC
>JBBRKD010000294.1:0-3714 GCA_038218255.1 Hyphomicrobiales bacterium
CGCGTGTGGTGTTGGGGTTCGCGCAGGCCTGGAAGGGTGGTCGGGCTCTGTCAACGGGCACTACATCGAGGCGACGATGGTTACGGTGTCGACGGGACCGTGCTTGTCGGTTCTGCGATGCGTGATCAGGAATGTAGCGGGCGTTGAACGGCGTTGTTGCACCAATTCGCTCTGGCGCGAGCCGCCTAACGGCCGGTTCAGTTTGCTCATTAAGCCGCTATGGGGCTTGCGGACCATCCCCGGTAAAGTTCACAGCATGTGCACCGAATGGGCATCAGTAACAACTAACGAACTCACCAGAAAATGAAACGAAATTTCCAAGGCTGGGCTTCACAAACACCACAGATCCGATGCGCTGTTGGGTGTCAATTAGGACAACTTCGGCGGAGCTGTCATCGGCTGTCAAAGCAAGTTTAAAACGCGGGTTATTACCGACGATTGCCAGTGATGGCACATCCTGGGCAATTCCAATTTTAACGTCCAAATTGCTTACGAAATTTAACGTCTTTACGTCTGATGAAAATTTCATTGAGTACTGCTGATCGCCTCGTTCTTGCGTGACCTCTATCTGGGGGTGGAACGGGTGAGCGCTTGCTCCGAGCGATGCAACAGAGCGACATCCAAATGCACTACCCATTGCGATTTGCTGGGGCCTTACTGGGGGCACCAGTACGCTTGTGTTGCTACTGGTTGATCTTCCGAGACTATAAACCAGCCACTGCTGCTGCGATGACAAGGCATAGTCCTGCTACACGTCTTGCATGCTTCTGCAGCACCATTCTTACTCCCCCTTACGCCGGCTCAGGAAGGCTAGGCGTTCGAACAGGTGGATGTCTTGCTCATTCTTAAGCAGAGCGCCGTGGAGCGGGGGGATGAGCTTGCGCGGGTCCTGCTCGCGCAGGGTTTCGGGCGTGATGTCCTCGTTGAGCAGGAGCTTGATCCAGTCGAGGAGTTCAGACGTCGAGGGCTTTTTCTTGATGCCGGGCACGTCGCGCACGTCATAGAAAATGCGTAACGCTTCGCCGACGAGGCGCTGTTTGATGCCGGGGAAATGGACGTCGACGATCGCCTGCATCGTGTCGGCGTCGGGAAACTTGATGTAGTGAAAGAAGCACCGGCGCAGGAATGCGTCGGGCAACTCCTTTTCGTTGTTCGATGTGATGATGACCACGGGGCGGTTCTTGGCCTTGATGGTCTCGCCGGTCTCGTAGACGAAGAACTCCATGCGATCGAGTTCCTGGAGCAGGTCGTTTGGAAACTCGATGTCGGCCTTGTCGATCTCGTCGATCAGCAGCACCGGGCGCACCTCCTGGGTAAATGCGTCCCAGAGTTTGCCGCGCCGGATGTAATTTGAGATGTCGGCAACGCGCGCGTCGCCGAGCTGGCTATCGCGCAGCCTCGATACCGCATCATATTCGTAGAGGCCCTGGTGGGCTTTGGTCGTTGATTTGATGTGCCATTCGATGAGCGGCACGCCGAGCGCCTTGGCCACTTCCTGGGCGAGCACGGATTTGCCCGTGCCGGGCTCCCCTTTGATGAGCAGCGGGCGTTGAAGAACGATCGCGGCGTTGACCGCCACGTTGAGATCATGCGTTGCGACGTAAGACGAAGAGCCTGTGAATTTCATGACGTGTGGAAAACTCCCCGTGCGTTTCAGCCGTGTTAGCGTGGACCATAGGGCGGCCTGCCATAGGCTTCAATGATCTGCCGCAGCATGGACCTCGCGTACCGGTGGCTGACACGTAAACGCCGCCCCCGGGAGGACGGGAGCGGCGTTTTAGGGTGTGCGCGGGGCGCACCGTACGGGCAGGCGGCGTGCGTCTCACGATCGGCAAACTGGCGCTGTGGGGGAGCGGCGCCGTGGAGGGGAGCGTTTGCCGTGGGATCGCGTGACGCGCAGCAGGGGTGGGGGGGAGGAGCGCTGCCGTCGGCCCGTCTTTCGTGCGCGGTTGGCGCCGCGGTAACCTCTCTTGATGATGTTTGCGATGGTGGGGTGGGACTGGGTTCGGACGGTTTGGGATTGGGGTCCCGGTTGGCGTGTGCGGCTCTCGTTGGCACAACTTGAAATTGCACGATAAGGGTGAATTTAAACTTAACGTCGTGATGGGGCACATCAAGACGGGCGCTCGCGACAGCTTTTCGCCACGGCGCTAAACCAACATGAGCGAGGGCCCGTTGTGTTGGGCATGCGGGTTGGATCCGGCAATCAACGCGTTGGAAAGCGGCCAGATTTTCTTGACTTGACCCGGCCGCCCGCCCATGAGGGGGCACGATTTTTGCTCGACCTGTTAGGGCCGTGGTACGTGGTGTTGCTGCGGCGCACACATCGTGATGTGTGCACTGGGCGGTTTATGCAAGGGAGAGCCTCAGCGAGGCGCACCAATGAGCAAGCGGGACACGAAGTCAAAGGCGGACCAAGCCTTAGCCTCTGCACCGGCTCCTGCCGAACCAGAGGCGGCTGCGGGAGAGTATCGCCCAAGCGATGGCGAGCCGTTCATGAACGATCGCCAGCGCGCCTATTTCCGGCGCAAGCTGTTGGCTTGGCGCGATGAAATCGTGCAGGCGACGCGCGAAACGCTGATCGGGCTCCACGACGAAACGGCCCAGCATGCTGATATCACCGACCGGGCGACATCGGAAACGGACCGGGCTCACGAGTTGCGTGCGCGTGACCGGCAAAGGAAGCTTGTCGTCAAGATCGACGCCGCCGTCGAGCGGATCGACAACGGGTCGTATGGCTATTGCGATGAAACCGGCGAGCCGATCGGATTGAAACGGCTCGAAGCCCGGCCGATCGCCACGCTCTCGCTAGAAGCGCAAGAGCGCCACGAACGCCGCGAAAAGGTCTATCGCGAAGAGTGACGGGGGTGCTCGTGAGGAAATTTATCTTCGGGTTTGACCTGAAGTCGCGGGCGTTGAACCAGACTGGCTCCTCCTGAAGGAACCGCTGCCACCTCGCGCGAACCCGGTCTTGTTGGCGAACGGCGCCAATGGCATAGCCCCGATCATCACACGCGAAAGCCAAGCCCGGCCGCAACGCCGGTGAACATGGCTTGCACAGCGATGGCTGCGAGCAGGATGCCGAACACCCGCATGAGCACGCGCTGCGCGGTGATCCCGATGAGCCGGTTCAGATCATGCGAGACGAGCAGCAGCGAAAGCGTCAGGCCCATCACCACGCCGAGCGCGGCCACCACGAGCGCCAGTGCGAGAGGATCGCCGTGTGCGTTTGCCGCCATGAGGATGCCGCTCGACATCGCGCCTGGGCCCGCCAGCAGCGGCGTCGCAAGCGGGAACACGGCGATGTCGTCCTTGCCCTGCGCCTCAGCACCCTCCGACGGCGTGAGCTTGAATGCACTGCCGGGCTTTGCAAACACCATGTCGATGGCAATCAGCAGCAGGATGATGCCACCGGCCGTCTGAAGGGCTGCGATCGACACGCCGAGCTGATGCAGTAGCGGTTGACCCAGCAGCGTGAACACCGCGAGAATGCCGCCCGCGATCGCGGTCGCTTTCATGGCGATCGCCCGCCGCGCTGCGCGGTCCATCTTCGGCGTGAGCGTCGCAAACAGCACGGCTGCCTCGATCGGCCCGATGGTCGCAAAGAATGTTGTGATGCTCGACAGCAGGCTCGTCAGCACGCGGCGGCTCCTCTCATGGGTGTCAGCAGTCGCGCCCGTCGGCTGCCAAAAAATTTGGCCCCAAGACGTTGTT
>JBBRKD010000295.1:0-3711 GCA_038218255.1 Hyphomicrobiales bacterium
TCGAATTCGCGCTTATCGGTGAGGGCGACACGGATTTCCGTCTCGCCAGACGCCTTCACCACGTGCGTGTTGGTGATCACGACCCCGTCGGCGCTGACAATAACGCCTGACCCCAACGACGACTGGACGCGTTCCGATGGCTGGCCGCCAAACCGGCCGCCAAAGAAGCGCTCGAAGACGGGATCGCCTGCGAACGGGGACGCTGTCGTTTTCACGCGCGAGCGGACGTAGACGTTCACGACGGCAGGCGCGGCCGTCCGGACAATGGGCGCGAATGAATACTGGGCCACTTCGCGGGTGGGTGGTGGCTGGCGATCGGGGCCGGCTGCACGTTGCGCCTGCGTCGCGGCGATCGATAGCGCCAGAGCCACGCAAGCCACCCCTGCCACGCGCCATGTCCATCGTGCTGCGGTCTTTTTTGGCATTGCCGTCATCCTGGGTCTTGCCCGCCGCGCAATTTAGTCGTTGAAGCGGACAAGACAACAAGGCTCGTGGTTGCGTCAGCGCGTTCAGCATACGGCGCGTGACCACATTGACAGACATCTGGTTTCATTGTTGACACGACCTGAGCGCCTGCCCACGTTTCATGCGCAAGGCGCATGCTGCGCCCGCGTGGCACAGACCGACTGTCCAGATAACGGAGACTGCAATGCTTCTCATAAAGAAGAGCGCCCTTGGCGTCATGTTCGTATTGGCAAGCGCGTCGATTGCGCATGCGGTCGATGTCCGCGAGGTGACTGAGATCAAGGCCGCCCCGGCTGCCGTGTGGGCCAAGGTCGGCGGATGGTGCGCTATTAAGGACTGGCATCCGGCCATCGCAGCGTGTGACGACAGCAAGAAGGGCTTTCGGACGTTGACGCTCAAGGATGGCGGCAAAATTGTCGAGAAGCAGACCCAAACCAGCCCCACGAGCTATTCCTACGACATTCTGGAAAGCCCGCTGCCGGTGAAGGGCTATTCAGCGACGTTCGCCGCCAAGCGCGACAGCCTGGGCGGGACGGACCTCACGTGGACTGCGAAGTTCGACGCCAAAGGCAAGAGTGACGCTGAAGCCGCTGCTGTCATCACCGGCATCTTCTCGTCGGGGCTGAAAGCCATCAAGGAAAAGGTCAAGTTCGACGGCGTCGCAACAGCGGCTCCCGTTGCCGCGACCGGTGCCGTGCTGTCTGGCGCGGCCGCAGCGGCCGTGACCGAAAAAGAAGCCGCCCGGGTCAAGGCGCGCGAAGAGCGCCAGAAGAAGATCGAAGCCGCCAAGATCTATGCGCTTGAGAAAATTGCCAAGGCCAAGGAAGAGTTCGCCAAGATGCGCGTCGTTCTTGCCGATAAGGCCAAAGCCGCCGCTGATGCTGCGAAAGCTAACTACGAAAAGGCCAAGGCCGCCATGACGGCCGCCGCCAACAAGATGACCGCGCCGGCGTCACCGGCCCCCGCCCCGACCCCGGCCGAACCCAAGAAGCCCTGATCCGCGTTTGCAGTTTTGCTCAATGCAACACCCCGGCGATCGGAATCGCCGGGGTTTTTCATGTTCGGGGGTTCTGCGTCGACAGTTCAGGACTAAGTGTTCTTCATCTCGTCGGCATGACGCGCTTTGTCGTCGGCACCCTTGGCCGAAACGTCACGATCCACGAGTTCTATGACGGCGCGCGGGGCGCTGTCGCCATAACGAAAGCCAGCTTTCATCACGCGCGAATAGCCACCGTTGCGATCCTTGTAGCGCACAGCCAACACATCGAAGAGCTTCTTCGTCATGTCTTCGCTGCCCAGACGGGCGGCCGTCAGGCGGCGCGAATTGAGGTCGCCGCGCTTTGCCAGCGTGATGAACTTGTCGATCACGCGCTTCAGGTCTTTCGCCTTCGGCAGCGTCGTTACGATCTGCTCATGCTCGATGAGCGAGGTCGCGAGGTTAGAAAACATCGCTTGGCGATGAGAGCTGTCGCGTGAGAAGCGACGGCCAAGTTTCTTGTGGCGCATAGGTCACGTCTTTCTATGGGTTCAGGTTTGTTCGATTGTTTTTGGGAGGTTCTATGGCCTCGCCTTGGTCGGGCAGTGGTGCTGGGAGTGGGACGAGGGCTTTATCAGTCCCTCGTCTCCAAAACCTCATTTAGTACTGGTCCTCAAAACGCTTGGCCAGTTCTTCGATATTGTCGGGCGGCCAGTTGGTCACTTCCATGCCCAGGTGCAGGCCCATGGTCGCCAGTACTTCCTTGATCTCGTTCAAGGACTTGCGCCCGAAGTTCGGCGTGCGCAGCATTTCGGCTTCGGTTTTCTGGATCAGATCGCCGATGTAGACGATGTTGTCGTTTTTCAAGCAGTTGGCCGACCGCACCGACAATTCCAACTCGTCGACCTTCTTGAGAAGGGCCGCGTTGAAGGCAAGCTCGGGGTGGCGGGTTTCTTCGACCGGCTTTTTGGGCTCTTCGAAGTTGATGAAAACCGACAACTGATCTTGAAGGATACGGGCTGCGAGCGCCACAGCATCGTCGGGCGTCACCGAGCCATCGGTTTCGACCGTCATGGTCAGTTTGTCATAGTCGAGGATCTGGCCCTCGCGGGTGTTCTCAACTTTGTATGAGACCTTCTTGACCGGCGAATAGAGGCTGTCGATCGGGATCAAGCCGATCGGTGCATCGTCTGGACGGTTGCGATCAGCTGCAACATAGCCCTTGCCCATGTCGGCGGTGAACTCAATGCGGATCGAGGCGCCCTGGTCAAGGTTGCAGATGATATGATCGGGATTGAGCACCTCAACTTCGGAGCCCGCCTCGATATCGCCTGCGCGCACGGGGCCGGGGCCGTCCTTCTTCAGGACCATCCGCTTCAAGCCCTCAGAATGAAGGCGGAGCGCGATTTCCTTGACGTTCAGGATGATGTTCGTGACGTCCTCGCGGACGCCTGGGATCGACGAGAACTCATGCAACACGCCGGTAATTTGCACCGTCTTGATTGCGCCGCCCTGGAGCGACGACAGCAGCACGCGGCGCAGGGCGTTGCCAAGTGTCATGCCAAACCCGCGCTCTAGCGGTTCGGCCACCATCGTTGCCACGCGCTTGCGGTCACGGCCTGGCGTCGTTTGGAGTTTGCCTGGCTTGATCAGGTCTTGCCAGTTCTTCTGAAGAATGTTCACCATGGTGCCTCGCCTGTCTGGAGCTATGCGGCGGCCCGGCAGGCACGGTGGGTGCAACTGGGGGCCGACGGCTGCGCGACGGTGCGCTCGTAGAAAATCAATGAAGCCGAGCTCCGAACGCTGTTCGAAGCCGAGCGAGATATGGCGCTTTTGCGTTAAACGCGGCGGCGCTTGCGGGGACGGCAGCCGTTGTGGGGGATCGGCGTCACGTCTCGGATCGACGTGATCTGCAGACCGACGGCTTGTAGCGCACGCAGTGCCGACTCGCGACCAGACCCTGGACCGGTCACTTCGACTTCCAGCACCTTCATGCCGTGTTCTTGCGCCTTCTTGCCGGCGTCTTCGGCGGCAACCTGGGCCGCATACGGCGTCGACTTGCGCGAGCCCTTGAAGCCCTTCGTGCCTGACGACGACCACGCGATCGTATTGCCCTGGGCATCCGTGATCGTGATCATCGTGTTGTTGAACGACGCGTTCACGTGGGCGACGCCCGACGTGATGTTCTTCTTTTCACGGCGCCGGACTTTTTTGCCCTGTGCTTCCTTAGCCATCACCAACTCCAGGCCCCAGCGGGGCAGCATGTTCCA
>JBBRKD010000296.1:0-3706 GCA_038218255.1 Hyphomicrobiales bacterium
CATCGACGACAAGAACGCGCGCGGTCATGGAACAGGTTTGGCCTTCAGGTTGACGCTGCGAGTGCGTTGCCGCCCGCAAATCGGCGCACAGTCTCGAGGAACGTCATCACGGAGATGGGCTTTGAGATGTAGGCTTGGCAGCCCCCAGACCGGATCCGGTCCTCATCGCCCTTCATCGCAAATGCGGTCACGGCGATGACAGGAATGGACCTCAGATCGTCGTCGTCTTTGAGCCACTTCGTCACCTCGAGCCCCGATACTTCCGGAAGCTGAATGTCCATTAGGATCACGTCGGGTCGGTGGCGGCGCGCAAGGGCTAGCGCGTCAAGACCGTTTCGGGTCTGGACCGTCAGAAAACCATGGGCATCCAGGAGATCATGAAACAGCTTCATGTTGAGTTCATTGTCTTCAACGATGAGCACGGTTTTTTTCATCGGCAGGGCACCGTTCCTGAGGGGTTCGACACCCGCACGTGTCACCTGATACGTCATGGCCCGCCGTCCCGTTGCTGCATTTGGATCGTCAGCAGAAACGTATGTGCACCGATTCCCGCTCGGGTCTGTGCGACGACTATGCATGCAAAGCTGTAACCAACAGTTTAAGCACGGCGGGCGATGTCGCGACGGCGCGAGCCGTTGTCGGGCGTGTCGTTCTCGTATCGATTTGGAGTTCCATGTCAAAAAAAGCCGAACGCCTGACGCTCGATGCGGCCGAATGGGTCGCAATTCATGGTTTATCGTTTCTTGCCGGCGACACGACCCGGCTTGAACGATTTCTCACGCTGACTGGTATGGGTCCAGCCGACATGGCCGCGAGCCGGACCGACGTGGGTATTCTGGCGGCCGTTTTGGAATATCTGTTAGGCGATGAGCCGCTGTTGCTGGCATTTGCGGCCAACAACAGCCTGCCACCAGAGCAAGTCCAGACGGCGTGGGACATTCTGACCTTGGAGGCCGCGCGCCGGTCCCGCGCATGACCCAATCCGCTCGTCGCCTGGCCGCTCTTCGCCTGGGTGTCGACCTTGGCGGTACGAAAATCGAAGGCGCGGTGCTCGATCGGGCAGGCGTCGTGGTCGCAAGGCAGCGGATCGCGTCCCCGCGCAACAGCTACGATGGAACGATCGACGCCGTTGCCGGCCTTGTCAGCGACCTCGAGACGCAATGTGGGGCGATTTGCAGCGTCGGCGTTGGATTGCCAGGTTCGCTATCGCCGACAACCGGGCTCGTGCAGAACGCCAATTCGACGTGGCTCAATGGCCGCCCGTTCGACCGCGATCTCATGGCAAGGCTCAGCCGCCCGGTCCGCTTTGCAAACGATGCGAACTGCTTTGCGCTGTCGGAAGCGACAGATGGTGCGGCAGCCGGTGCCTCTGCCGTTTTCGGCGTCATCTTAGGCACGGGGTGTGGCGGCGGCATTGTGATCGACGGACGGCTTGTCGATGGGCCTAACGGCGTCGGCGGTGAATGGGGACATACGCCGCTCCCATGGCCGACACGCGATGAATTGGAACACGCTGCGTGCTGGTGTGGACGATCGGGGTGTCTGGAAACTTGGATTTCGGGCTCAGGGCTCGCCGCAGATCACACGCGCGTGACCGGAGAAGACCTGACCGGAGAAGGCGTGGCGGAGGCCGCATCGTTGGGTCGACCCGCTGCACTGGCATCTCTCGACCGTCACGCCCATCGGCTCGCCCGTGGTCTGGCTATGATCGTGAATATCCTCGACCCCGAGGTTATCGTCCTGGGCGGTGGCCTATCGAAACTCGCGCACCTCTATGAGAACGTGCCCCCACTCATGGCACCTTATGTGTTTTCGCAAACGCCGAAGGTGACGCTGAAGCCCCCCCGCTGGGGCGATGCGAGCGGCGTGCGCGGGGCCGCTTGGCTGTGGCCGTGAACGCTACTTTCGAGCCTGGCAGGCTGGCTCGCCCAGGAACGTCAGCTCCTTCAAATCGCCGCGCAAGGCGAAATCGCCATAGTCCATCGAGAGTTTGGTCGAGACACCATTTTCGAAAAACTGCGCTGCCATTTCGTAGGACGGCAGAGCATCCTTCTTGTCAAAAGTTGCGTCTTTTTCAAAATAGCTCGTTGAAATCGGCCAATATTTTAGGGACTTGAGCCGCTCCACATTCGCGATGGCGGTTGGCAACATCGCGGCATCAGGCACGCGACCTGCCCCAATGATCGTCATGGTGGCTGAGACCTTGTCGCCCTTTTCCGACCCGTCGTAGACATCCGCCTCGAACCGCTGGCGTCCAGCGCGCGCCGCCTCCAGAAGGGCCAATGAATGCTGGATCGGGAAGTAAACTGTCCCGTTCAGTGACAGCGCTCGCGGTTCGGGCTTTGACAATTCGATCGTGACGTCCCCGTTGGTGGCGCGCCGTCCCGCTTGCCCCTGGGTAACTTCGGCAATCTCGGCATCGCGATATTGCGTCGTTGTAAAGCGCAGCTTTTTTCCGGCCGTCTCCTCAAAGCTCGATGACCGCATGTCGTTCACCTGCTCAGACCCGTCCGACGAACTCGATTGCGTGACGAACCGCATCGACTGCGCCCAGCCCTCGCATTCGCCGCCGGTGAGCTCATAGACCAGCCGTCCGCTCATATCGCTGACGCCCGACCCAGGTGCGGCACGGATCAGCGAAATATCATAGATCGCCCGGTGCGGAGCGAACTTGACGGCCTCGGCCGCACCCAACGCAACGGGGGCTTTAGCGACCAGGACGAGCCCCAGCCCCAGAGTCCAGGCTCGGTTTGCGACAGGCATGCGCCAACTCCAAAAAAATCATGCGGCACGGTGATCACCTGAGACTAGGCCTCTTGTGGTGCGGTTGCCAACGGGCGAAACCAGGGATGTACCCCAATCAACCAACACCACAACGCGAGACTGATCCCAATGGACGACAAAAACGAGGCCAAAACACCCGCATCGCGCTTAGCCGCGCTTGGGTTGGCTCTGCCACCTGCCCCCGTAGCCGTTGGCAACTACGCTGCGTTCGTCCTGGCTGGAAACATGCTCGCCATCTCGGGTCAACTTGCCCGCCGCCCCGATGGGACGCTATTGACCGGCCGTGTCGGGGCCGAGCTGACCGTTGAGCAAGGGCAGGAAGCCGCACAGCTGTCTGCGCTCAACATCCTTGCCCAAGCCCAGGCAGCGCTTGGCGACCTCTCCCGCATCACCCATACTTTGCGACTGAACGGGTTTGTGCAAGCCGACGCGGGCTTCACGAGCCTCGCCCAGGTCATCAACGGAGCCTCCGACGTGATCGGTGGCGTTCTGGGTGCGCCCGGCATCCACAGCCGCGTCGCCATCGGGGCGTTCAGCCTGCCGCTGAACTCGGCGACCGAAATCGACGCCCTGTTCCTCGTCACATGACGACGCGGCCGCGCCCGGTGCCATTGTCCCCTGCCTTTCTGCGTCCGATCGCCCATCGCGGACTGCACGCGCCAGGCGGGCCGGTCGAGAATACGGCGTCTGCGTTCGTTGCGGCAATCGACGGCGGGTACGGCATCGAATGTGATGTGCGTCCCGCGTGCGGCGGGCGCCCGGTTGTGTTTCATGACGCGACCCTCGACCGCCTCGTGGAGGCCTCAGGCCCCCTCGCCGAGGTCTCGTTTGAAGCGCTCAAGGGGCTGCGACATCGCACGGGCGGCGACCCTATTCTGACGTTTGCAGCGTTCCTCGCACTCGTCGCTGGTCGCACACCGCT
>JBBRKD010000297.1:0-3696 GCA_038218255.1 Hyphomicrobiales bacterium
ATGATGCAGCACAGCGTGTCATGGCGATGCTGGTCGCATCCAGTGGCGCAGGCGTTAAGGCGGGGAGCGCGGCCTGATGGCCATTCTCGTCGGGCCCGACACCCGCTTGCTTTGCCAAGGCCTCACCGGCCGCGCGGCGACGTATCATGTTGGGCGCATGATCGCGTATGGCACACAACTTGTGGCCGGCGTCACACCCGGCAAGGGCGGACGAACGCACATGGACGCCCCCGTCTATGAAACCGTCGCTGAGGCCATCGCAGCAACCGGCGCAAACGTCAGCATGATCTTTGTGCCGCCGCCGACCGCAGCCCACGCAATGATCGAAGCCATCGAAGCTGAAATTCCGCTCGTGGTGGCCGTGACCGAGCGCATCCCCGTGCTCGACATGGTCCGGGTCCGCCACGCTTTGAAAGGATCAAAGACGAGGCTGCTGGGACCCAACAGTCAGGGCATCCTCTCGCCAGGGTCAGCCCAAGTCGGCGTGATGACCACGGTGAATGCCGCGCCCGGCCGGATCGGCATCGTCTCGCGGTCGGCAACGCTCACGAGCGAGGTTATGGCCCAGACGACAGCGGCAGGCCTTGGTCAGTCGACCACGATCGGCGTCGGCGGCGACCCGGTCCATGGGCTGAGCTTGCGCGACTGCGTTGAGCTGTTCCTCGCCGACCCCGCAACCGACGGCATCATCGTCATCGGCGAAATCGGCGGCAACGAAGAAGAAGACGTTGCCGACTATGTGCGTGCAATCCGCCCGACCAAACCGATCGTTGCTTACATTGCTGGACGTCACGCACCACCCGAGCGGCGCATGGGACATGCTGGCGCGTTTTCGGTGGGTGCGACCGGCGCCGCTAAATCGAAGATCAACGCGCTCGAAACGGCAGGCGTTGAGGTCGCGATCAGCGTCGCAAGCGTGGGCCAGACGATGGCAAACGCGATCACCAGATAATTTCTGCCCGGTTGGACGATGGCGTGTATCCCCGCGCCGACCCCGGTGGTATACAGCATGCCAGACGTGATTTCATTGCAATTTGACGCAATTGCGGGTTCAACCACGCGGTGCGTTAGACTTTGGACCAAGAAGGCTCAGCGACCATGAACGATATGTCGAATGGCCCGTCGAAAGGCCCGCCGGGTGGCCCTACGAATAACGGAAACGGCGAACGGGCCATTCATCCTGGCGAAGGTCGGCGCAACGCGCTGATGCACCCCAAGGGCCGGGTTCTGGCCGACGCCGATGTCGCAGCTTTGCAGGCTCTCATTGGGCACGGCCCCTATGAACGCGCGCTGCTGATTGAGTATTTGCACCTCATTCAAGATGCCGAGCGTTGCCTGCCGGTCGGCCATCTGCATGCACTCGCAGAACTGATGCGCATCCCGATGGCCGAAGTATTTGAAGTGGCAACGTTTTACGCTCACTTTGACGTCGTAAATGACGGCGAAGCCCGTCCACCCAAGATCACGATTCGCGTGTGCGACAGCCTCTCGTGCATGCTGGCTGGCTCAGAAGCGCTCCTGCTGGCGCTCGAAACCGAAAACATGGCCGACGTCCGCGTGGTGCGCGCGCCGTGCCTGGGCGCCTGCGACAAGGCTCCAGCTGTCGAAGTCGGTCATCGCAACGTCGCAAAAGCCACGGTCAAGTCGATCAATGCGCTGGTCATAGCGCACGAAACAAATGCGATCATTCCAGACTATCACAAGCTTGAGGCGTACGAAACTGAGGGTGGCTATGGCATCCTTCGGTCTTGCCTTGATGGCACGCGCACCGTTGACAGTGTGATCGCAGCGCTCTCGGATGGCGGTTTGCGCGGCCTTGGAGGCGCAGGCTTCCCGACCGGTCGCAAATGGGGCCTCGTTCGCCAGGCCAAGGGCCCCCGCCTGATGGCAGTCAACGGCGACGAAGGCGAACCCGGCACGTTCAAGGACCGCAAGTACCTGGAGACCAATCCGCATCAGTTCCTGGAAGGCATGCTGATTGCGGCCTGGGCGGTCGAGGCAACCGACGTCTTCATTTACATGCGCGACGAATACCCAGCCGTGCTGGAAATCCTCAGCTATGAGATCCCTAAACTCGAAGCGGCAGGCCTCTCGAAGCACACAAAACTTCACGTCCGGCGCGGCGCCGGGGCCTATATCTGCGGCGAAGAAAGCGCGATGATCGAGAGCATCGAGGGCAAGCGTGGTTTGCCCCGTCACCGTCCGCCCTATGTCGCCCAGGTCGGCATCTTCAATCAGCCGACGCTCGTCAACAACGTCGAGACACTCTACTGGGTGCCGCAAATCCTCGAAAAGGGCGCGGAGTGGTTCGCAAGCCAGGGTAAGAATGGCGCGAAGGGACTTCGGTCGTATTCGGTGTCGGGTCGGGTAAAAAATCCAGCCGTTGTTCTCACAGCCGCAGGCACCACGGCCGCCGAGCTGATCGCCCTGTGCGGCGGTATGGCTGACGGCCACGCGTTTAAGGGATACCTTCCCGGCGGGGCTTCCGGCGGCATTCTGCCAGCCACCATGGCGGACATCCCACTTGATTTCGGCCAGCTCGAAAAACATGGCTGCTTCGTTGGCTCACACGCTGTTGTCATCCTGTCCGACGCCGACGACATGAAAGACGTCGCGCTGAACCTCATGCGGTTCTTCGAGGATGAGAGCTGCGGCCAGTGTACGCCCTGCCGCAACGGCACCGAGAAAGCCGTGAAACTCATGACCGCCAAGACCTGGGACACCAGCCTGTTGGCCGATCTCAGCCAAGTGATGCGCGACGCCTCCATCTGCGGGCTCGGGCAGGCCGCGTCCAACCCCTTGACGAGCGTGATCAAGTTCTTCCCCCAAGACCTCGCATAACGCACGCAAAGCCCCATATCGAAACCGACAGATCGACCTCCATCCGGTAGAGCCATGAGCGACAAAATCACTTTCGAACTCGACGGCAAATCGGTCGAGGCGGCGCCCGACGAGACGATCTGGCAGGTGGCCCAGCGCCACGGCACGACCATCCCGCACCTGTGCTATAATCCAGCGCCCGGCTATCGCGCCGACGGCAATTGCCGCGCCTGCATGGTCGAAGTCGAAGGCGAGCGCGTGTTGGCGGCGTCCTGTCAGCGCAAATGCAGACCGGGCATGAAAGTAAAGACGGCGAGCGAGCGGGCCAAAAAATCCCGCGACATGGTGTTTGAACTTCTCGTCGCCGACCAGCCGGCCAAAAGCGACTGCCACGACCCCAATTCAAAATTCTGGACCTGGGTCGGCAACATGGGCGTGGCAACCACAAGCCGCTATCCAGCCGCACATAAGCCCACAACCGACATCACGCACGCAGCAATCGCCGTCAACCTCGACGCCTGCATCAATTGCGGGCTGTGCGTGCGTGCCTGCCGCGAAGTGCAGGCCAACGATGTGATCGGCATGGCCTTCCGCGGCCACGACGCCAAAGTGGTGTTCGACTTCGATCAGGGCATGGGCCAATCGACTTGCGTCGCCTGCGGCGAGTGCGTGCAGGTGTGTCCGACCGGGGCGCTGATGGAGAAGAGCCTGCTCGACACCGCCGGTAAGCGCGTCAACTACGAAACCAAGTCGGTCGATACGCTGTGCCCCTACTGCGGCGTCGGCTGCCAGACCACGGTGCACGTCAAGTACGACAAGATCCTCTACGTCGACGGCCGCGACGGACCCGCCAACAACAACCGGCTATGCGTCAAG
>JBBRKD010000298.1:0-3687 GCA_038218255.1 Hyphomicrobiales bacterium
AGCAAGTCCTTCGTCGACGACGCCGAGGATTTCAAACTGACGCAAAGGATCGCGACGCTGGGCAAGGCCCTCCTCGTGTTGCATGCACCCTTGGATGGAACCGTCGGCATCGACAATGCGACGCGTATTTTCCAGGCCGCAAAGCACCCCAAAAGCTTCGTGTCTCTCGATGATGCCGATCACCTTCTGACTGGGGCGGGGTCGGCAGCTTACGCGGCTGGCGTCATTGCAGCGTGGGCGACCAAATATATCCCCCCACCGCCGCAGGCGTCTTGACGGGGGCGATCGCCCGCTTGTCTCCGGGCCCGTTCCGTGTCACATAGCCTGACCTGGGTTGCGCTCGCTTCGCAGAACGCTGATCTGTTTGTCGCGTTCCAGTGCTGCCAGTTGCCCGTCGATCGACATCATGGAGGTTCCCCGCATGGCGCGTGTCACAGTCGAGGATTGCGTCGACAAGGTCCCCAATCGGTTTGAACTCGTGTTGATCGCAGCCCATCGCGCCCGCGCCATCACCAACGGCAGCGCCATCACCGTCGATCCCGACAACGACAAGAATCCCGTCATCGCTCTGCGTGAGATCGCCGATGAGACGGTCGCCGTCGAGGACATGCGCGAAGGCCTGATCCATTCGATCCAGAAGAATGTCGAAGTCGATGAGCCAGAAGCCGCCGCCGCCCCCGTCCTGACGCAGGATCGCCGCGCGCCCACGCTCGGTCGCGACGACATGAGCCGCGACGGCGTGGTCGACACCATGACCGAAGAGCAACTCCTGCGCGGCCTGGAAAGCATGACTCCGAGCGAGCCGTCGGCTGGCAATGGCGGCCCGCGTGATCGCGAGCGCGACCGTCACGACCGTGGCCGCTGACGCTAAACTCCTGTAGGGTCAATCTCCACGCTCGGGGGCGCTAGAGATAGCGCTGCCTGACACGGGTGATCCGACCCGCGTGAGGGAGCTCGTCCATCATGATGCGCCAGTACGAGCTCGTCGAGCGCGTTCTGAACTACGATCCCAAGGCGGACGAGGCGATGCTCAATCGCGCCTACGTCTACGCCATGAAGGCGCACGGCACCCAGAAGCGCAAATCCGGTGACCTGTACTTCTCCCACCCGCTCGAAGTGGCCGCCATCCTCACGGGCCTGAAGCTCGACGACGCGACGATCGCGACCGCCCTCCTGCACGACACGATCGAAGATACAGCTGCCACGCGGGCTGAGATCGACCATCTGTTCGGCCCCAAGATCGGCGAACTTGTCGATGGGCTGACCAAGATCAAGCGCCTCGATCTCGTCTCCAAGAAAGCCGAACAGGCCGAGAATTTTCGCAAACTTCTGATCGCGATTTCAAGCGACATTCGCGTCCTGCTCGTCAAGCTCGCCGACCGCCTGCACAACATGCGCACGCTCGAGCACAACACGCCCGAAAGCCAGCAACGCAATTCCCAGGAAACGCTCGACATCTACGCGCCGCTCGCAGGCCGCATCGGCATGCAGCAGATGCGCGAGGAACTGGAAGAGCACTCGTTCCGCTGGCTAAACCCGCAGGCCTATAAGGCCGTTACCGATAAGCTCGCCGCCCTCCGCCGCACGACCACGGGCCTGTTGGACGAGACCACGCTGGCCATCACGGCCAAACTTGCCGAGAGCGGAATAGCCGCCGACGTCACCGGCCGCGAGAAGAAGCCGTACGCCATCTGGGACAAGGTCGTTCAGAAGAAAACATCGCTCGAAAAGCTCTCCGACATCTATGCGTTTCGCATCATCGTGGCGAACGAGGGCGACTGCTACCGCGCACTCGGCCTCGTGCACACCACGTGGCAGGCGGTCCCCGGCCGTTTCAAAGACTACATCTCTGTGCCCAAGCAGAACGGCTATCAGTCGCTCCACACGACCGTTCTCGGCCCGCGCAAACAGCGCGTCGAACTCCAGATCCGCACCCAGCGCATGCACGACACCGCCGAATACGGGATCGCCGCCCACGCTCTCTACAAGGATACACGCGGCGACCCCAAACGCCTTGGCGCCAACGGCCATGCGGCGGAGCCGGCCGTCCTCGACACCCACACCAATCCCTACGTCTGGCTGCGCCGGATGGTCGAGAGCCTCATGGAAGGCACCAATGCGGAAGAATTTCTCGAACAGACAAAGCTCGAATTGTTCCGCGACCAGGTCTTCTGCTTCACCCCCAAAGGCCGCCTGATCGCCTTGCCGCGCGGAGCAACCCCGCTGGATTTCGCCTATGCTGTCCATACCGACATCGGCGCGACAGCAAGCGGTGCCATCGTCAACGGACGGCAGGTGCCCGTCGAGACCAACCTGCGCAATGGCGACGAGGTGGAAGTGCTCACCACGCGGGGCCATTCACACCCAGCCGCCTGGGAAGCGTTCGCGGTCACCGGTCGCGCTCAGCTTGCTGTGCGCAGGTCCGCTCGTGATGCCGAGCGCCGCCGCTTCGTCGAACTCGGACGCCGCCTGATCACCGCCCAGTTCAACCGCAACGGCCAGGAACCACCCGACGATCTGCGCCGCCTTACTGTCCGCTTCAATCAGAAGTCCGTGGACGATGTGCTCGCAGCCGTTGCCCGCAACGAGATCCCGATCGCAGAAGCCGTGGCAGCGCTTGAGCCCGAAAGCCGCACGGCTGACGCGGTCGGCGCGCCCTATCGCCCGCGCAAGGGACCCGAACGGGGCGATGGCGAGAACGGCTGGTTCAACCTGACAAGTGCCAGCGGCCTGAAATTCCGCACCACCGACATAGCAGGAAGCGACGTCGCAGGAGGCGACAGCGCGGGAGGCGACAGCGCTGCGACCGACATCGCGGCCAGCGACCCTGCGGCCAGCGATACCGCCGCGCCCGATCAACCGTTCGTCGGCATCCCGATCCGTGGCCTCAAGAACGACGTGCCGGTCAGCTTTGAGCCCGGCGGCGCGGTTCCCGGCGACCGGATCATCGGCGTTCTGACGCCCGGCGAAGGCATCCGCGTGTTCCAGATCCATTCGCCGCGCCTCCAAGATTACGAACACGAGCGTTGGATCGACGTGACCTGGGACATCGACCAGCGCAAACTTGATCGCTTTCCAGCCTCCATTGACGTGGTCTGCCCCAACGAGCCCGGCACACTGGCCCAGGTCGCAAGTCTCATCGGCCAGGCCGGCGGCAACATCGACAAGTTGCACATGCTGGAGCGCGCATCCGATTTCACCACCATGCGGATCATCGTTGGCGTCTACGACCTGCCCCACCTCACCCACATCATCACCGGCCTGCGCGCCCACGCCATTGTCAACAAAGTCGAACGCGTCTTCGAGTGAGGAGGCCCTTTTCGCCTCACGGTTTTTCGCGCTCACGGCGCTATCCTTCGCTTCGCTCAGGCGCCTCCGCGAGGGCGGCGGACCACCGCCGGGTCCCTGTCGCTCCCTGACTTTCTTTCTTGCGCTCACGGCGCTGTCCTTCGCTCCGCTCAGGCGCCTCCGCGAGGGCGCGCAACCGTGCGCGGGTCGCTACCGCTCCCTGACGCATCCGCGTCCGGTTGAGATACGCGCACTTAAAAGCGCGGGTTCAGGGTCGCAGACCCTGGCGAGGGAGCGTGAGGGACGAGAAGTCCCTCACATACGCTCAACGCGCACCACGACCCCCGCAGCCTTCCAGCTCGGAGACATGAAATAGGGGATGCGGGTGGAGTCCGTAGC
>JBBRKD010000299.1:0-3654 GCA_038218255.1 Hyphomicrobiales bacterium
CACGCCCGACTTCGATGTCATGGACGACATTGCCTTCACCGGCGTCGCCTTGCGGACATTCAAGGCCCCGAGCCCCAACGCCTGCCGGGAAGCGTGCGAGCAGGACGCCACGTGCGCGGCCTTCCAGCATGGCCGAAAACTCCCCAGCATGGGCCAATGCATCTTGTACTCCCGGATCGACACGCGCCAAGCCGACACCGCCTGGCGCGCTGGCGTCAGGAAATAATCCGGCTGGCACATCGGCCCTGCAGTCTCCCCTCACGCACTGCCGATCGCGATGCCGACGCCAAACACCAGGAGCCCGCCGACGACCACCTCGAACGCTGCCCGCCAGAACGGCGTCTCCATATAACGGGCGCGGATGGCAGCGATAATCCACAGCTCCACGAGCACGACCGCGATCGCAATCGTCGTCGCGATTTTGAAATCGGGGATCAGGTAGGGCAGCGTGTGGCCCAGCCCGCCGAGCGTTGTCATCAGACCTGTCACCGCGCCGCGCTTCCACGGGTCGCCGCGATCGGTGAGCACCCCATCGTCAGACATCGCTTCGGTCATCCCCATCGAGATACCAGCGCCGACGGACGCCGCCATGCCAACGAGAAACGTCTGCCAGGTGTTGTGGGTCGCAAAGGCAGCCGCAAAGATCGGGGCAAGCGACGACACCGACCCATCAATCAAGCCTGCGAGCCCCGGCTGCACATAACGCAACACGAACTGGCGCTTTTCGGCGTGGGCTTCGCTCTCGCGCACGTGGTCGGGCAGATGCGTCTCACTCAGTTGCCGCGCAACCGTCACGTGCTTTCCTTCGGCGGCAGCAAGGTCGCCCAGCAGTTTGCGCACGTCCGCATCCGTCGCTTTCAGCGCCGCTTTGGAATAAAACGCGTATGCCTCTTCTTCGATCGTCGACGCCTGATCGCGCACCTTGTCGAGCCCGAGCGGGCGCACCAGCCAGACCGGATCGTGTTTCACGAAGCCCCGCACGTCCTGGCGACGGACGAGCGGAATATGATCGCCGAACTTTTTCTTGTAGAGCGCGATCAGCCAGCCGCGATGCACGCTTTCCTCGTCCGCCATGCCGGTGAACACTTTGGCCGACGCTGGAAAGGTTTCCGCCAGTCCATGGGCATATTCAGCGTAGATGCGGCCGTGCTCTTCTTCGAGCGAAATGGCCAGCGCCAGGACGTCACGTTCGTCGAGATCGGAAAACAAGCGCATGAAAGGCCCCCAGTTTAGAATTGTTCTAAAACATTTCTAGGGGGCCTGGCGCTTGCGATCAAGTCCCATGGCATCCAGGGTCATCGCTTCGCCGTTTCAGCTTCGACCCCGAGCGGCACAACGCCCCTGTTGCCGCGTCATTCCCAATGGTATGCACCCGACCATGATCGACACATCGAAAATCCGCAATTTCTCCATCATCGCCCACATCGACCACGGCAAGTCGACGCTTTCGGATCGTTTGATCCAGATGTGCGGGAACGTGGCCGACCGTGACATGAAGGCGCAAATCCTCGATTCCATGGACATCGAGCGCGAGCGCGGGATCACGATCAAGGCCCAGACTGTGCGCCTCGACTACAAACACACCGACGGCGAAATGTATCAGCTCAACCTGATGGATACGCCCGGCCACGTGGACTTTGCCTACGAAGTCTCCCGCTCGCTTGCGGCCTGTGAGGGCGCGATCCTGGTGGTTGACGCCTCGCAAGGCGTCGAAGCGCAGACGCTGGCCAACGTCTACACAGCGCTTGACGGCAACCTCGAAATCCTGCCCGTCCTCAACAAGGTCGATCTTCCAGCCGCCGATTGCGACCGCGTGAAACAGCAGATCGAGGACGTGATCGGGCTCGATGCCTCCAACGCGGTGCCGATCTCGGCCAAGACCGGTCTCAACATTCGCGCCGTTCTGGAAGCCGTCGTCGATCGCCTCCCCCCGCCCACAGGCGATGCCACGCTGCCTCTGAAGGCCATGCTGATCGACAGCTTCTACGATGCCTATCTGGGCGTCGTCGTGCTCGTCCGCATCAAAGACGGCGTGATGAAGAAGGGCCAGAAGATCAAGCTGATGGCGGGCGGCACCAGCCACACCATCGAGCGCGTCGGCATCTTCCGCCCCAAGCAGGAAATGCTCAACGAACTGCGTCCCGGCGAAGTGGGGTTCTTCACAGCCGCCATGAAGGAAGTGGCCGAGACCCGCGTCGGCGACACGATCACCGACGATAAGCATCCCTGCGCGGACGCGCTTCCGGGCTTCAAGCCAGCGCAGCCCGTCGTATTCTGCGGCCTGTTCCCAGTCGACGCGGCTGAATTTGAGAACCTGCGCGAAGCCATGGGCAAGCTCCGCCTCAACGACGCCAGCTTCTCGTTCGAAATGGAAAGCAGCGCCGCTCTCGGCTTTGGCTTCCGCTGCGGCTTCCTCGGACTGCTGCACCTCGAAATCATCACCGAGCGGCTTGCGCGCGAGTTCAATCTCGATCTGATCACCACGGCCCCGTCGGTGGTCTACCACATGCACATGACCGACGGCACGATGAAGGAGATGCATAACCCAGCCGACATGCCCGACGTCGTCAAGATCGACCACATTGAGGAGCCTTGGATCAAGGCCACCATCATGGTGCCCGACGATTATCTGGGCGTCGTTCTCAAGCTGTGCCAGGACCGCCGCGGTCGCCAAAAAGACCTGACCTATGCCGGGTCGCGCGCCATGGTCGTCTACGAACTGCCACTCAACGAAGTGGTGTTTGATTTCTACGACAAGCTGAAATCGGTTTCGCGCGGGTATGCCTCGTTCGACTACGCCATCATCGGCTATGAGGAAGAAGACCTCGTCAAAATGTCGATCCTCGTCAACGCCGAGCCGGTTGATGCGCTTTCGATCATCGTTCACCGGACGCGGGCTGAATCGCGCGGCCGTGTCATGTGCGAAAAGCTGAAAGAACTCATCCCCCAGCATCTGTTCGTGATCCCCGTGCAGGCGGCGATCGGGGGCAAGGTCATCGCGCGCGAGACCATCAAGGCCATGCGCAAGGATGTTATCTCGAAATGCTATGGCGGGGATATCTCGCGCAAACGCAAGCTCCTCGACAAGCAGAAAGAGGGCAAGAAAAAGATGCGCCAGTTCGGCCGCGTCGACATCCCCCAGGAAGCCTTCATCGCCGCCCTCAAGATGGAAGATTGAGCGGAACAAAGCTCCACAGTCCGGCACACATGTGGCGGACAAGCACAACCATAATACTAAAAATCTTGGTAGTGGGTCAGATTGAAATCAGACGCGGTTGATAGCGGTAGCCAGCTCTCCACATCGTTCAATGCTTAGCCCAAAGCTGGAGTGAAACATGATGTTTGTATCAAGCGAACTGAAAGTCCGAGAGCTTAGCGACTTTAAAGCCGAGCGTGGTGTACCGGCCTAATTAGGCCAGTACCAAATTTGGAGTATTTCAAGGACGAGTACGGTGTTCATGCAAAATCTTGATGCGATAGGGTGCACATGATCGCTTTCGGCGGATGAACTCAACCGACGTTAAGGCGCGAAGAGGTCGAGGTCGGGGTCACGTTTGCCTTGAACCCATGCGAGCGCAACCTCGGCTGCCACTGTGCTGAAAGTGATGCCGTTGCCGCCGCAGCCTAGGATGGCCAGACACTTTGGATGGCCTT
>JBBRKD010000300.1:0-3652 GCA_038218255.1 Hyphomicrobiales bacterium
TGCTTTGGCGTGGCGAACCGGAGATCAGCCCTCCCACAACCGCACGGGCTGGCCGTAGGCTGCGGCTGCGATCTCGCCTTGCCACATGGCAAACTGGCCGCGCACCATGGTGCCGACCGGCCAACCGGTGACGGTCTTGCCATCATAAGGCGTCCAGCCGACGCGGCTTGCCTGCTGCGCGTTGGTGATGGTTTCGCGGCGCTTCAGGTCGACGATCGTGACGTCAGCGTCGTAGCCGACCGCGATGCGGCCCTTGCCGCGCAGGCCAAAGATGCGCTGGGGGCCATGGCTCGTCAAATCGACGAAGCGCGCGAGCGAGAGCCGTCCCGCATTCACATGGTCGAGCATGATCGGCACCAGCGTCTGCACGCCGGTCATCCCGGAGTGGGAGCCTGGATAGGGGTGGTCTTTTTCTTCGCGCGTGTGGGGCGCATGGTCGGAGCCCAGGACATCGACGGTGCCGTCGGCGAGGCCTGCCCAGATCCGGTCGCGGTGGGCTGCATCACGCACGGGGGGGTTCATCTGGACGTAGGTGCCTAGGCGCTCGTAGCAGTCGGGCGCTGCCAGAGTGAGATGGTGGGGTGTGACTTCGACGCTCGCCCAGCCTTTGTGCGCCGATAAAAACGCCATTTCATCGCCGGTGGAAATGTGCAGGACGTGGACGCGTTTGCCATGGGTTTCGGCGAGCCGGACAAGGCGCGTTGTGGCCAACATGGCCGCTTCAACGTCGCGCCAGACGGGGTGGGATGCGGGGTCGCCTGGGACGCGCGTGGGTTTGCGGTCGTTCAGGCGGGCCTCATCTTCGGCGTGGAAGGCAGCTCTACGGGAAAGGCTTTTGATGATGCGGTCGAGGGAGGGCTCGTCGTCGACCAGCAGGTTGCCAGTGGAGGAGCCCATGAAGACTTTGATGCCAGCTGACCCTTCGAGGCGTTCGAGCACTGGGATTTCGGAGATGTTGTCGCGCGTGCCACCGACGTAGAACGCGAAATCGCAAAACATCCGGTTCTTGGCCGCTGAAACCTTCGCTGCGAGTGTTTCTGCCGACGTTGTCAGCGGGTTGGTGTTGGGCATCTCAAAGACCGAGGTCACCCCGCCGAGGACGGCCGCGCGACTGCCGGATTCCAAGTCTTCCTTGTGGGTCAGGCCGGGTTCGCGAAAATGCACCTGGCTGTCGATGACGCCGGGCAGAATATGGAGATGGCGGGCGTCGACCTCGCGGATGGCCTTGGCGGCGCCGAGTTGACCAAGCGCTGTGATACGGCCGTTCTTGATCGCGATGTCGCGGACGCCCTCGCCGTCGTGGTTTACCACTGTGCCACCGCGCAGGATCAGGTCGTCGGTCATCGGTTGTCCTTTTAGGCGGCGCGGTATCTGGTTTGGCCTTACGCGCCGCGCGCGCCTTGCCTGTGATCGGCGACATCTGCTCCAACCTTGTCACGGTCGTGGCATGGGCATAGGTAGGCTTGGATGGGTTGTGAAACGATGGGCTGACCATGAGTGATGTCAAGATTGTTGTCCTGCCCGATCGTGCGGTTGTCAGCGTGACGGGAGACGACGCGCGCGGGTTTCTCGATAACCTGATTACAAACCACATGGGCTTGCTCGACACGCAGCCTGCGATCTTTGCCGGGCTGCTGTCGCCGCAGGGGAAAATCCTGTTTGATTTTTTCGTGGTCACGGCGGCTGATGGCTACCGGCTCGACGTGGCGCGCGACCAAGCGGCAGGGCTCGTCAAGCGACTATCCATGTACAAGCTCCGAGCGAAAGTTGCGATTGCGGAGCAGCCAGACGCTGCCGTGTGTGTGTCCATTGGGGTCGCCGTCGGCGCTCGCGATCCCCGGCATCCAGCGCTCGGCGGGCGCATGATCGGGACAGCCTTAGCGGTTGATGCCGAACAGCCGCTCGCCGCCTATCACGCCCATCGGATCGGGCTTGGCGTTCCCGAAGGCGGAAAGGACTATGCGTTTGGCGACGTGTCCCCCCACGACGCGGTCCTTGACCAGTTGCACGCTGTGTCGTTCTCAAAGGGGTGTTACGTCGGGCAGGAAATCGTCGCGCGGATGGAACACCGCGGCACCGCGCGCAAACGCATCGTGCGCGTGAGCGGGGCAACCGAGCTGCCGACGGCTGGGACGGACGTTCTGGCTGGCGACGTTGCCGTGGGCGTGATGGGCTCGCACGCGGGTCAACTGGGGCTTGCCATGCTGCGGCTCGACCGGGTGGCTGAATTCACGGCGAAGGGCATCGGGCTGACGGCTGGCGGGGTTGCCGTTGATGCGGATCGGGGCGATGTGACCCGGCTCATGCCAAGGGCGCCGGATCCGGTGGCGTTGTCATGATCGCACAGTGCAATCAACACGGAGCGCTGGTTGAGGGTCGCGCCCGGACGCCAATTTGCGCGTGAGGGGAGCGACAGCAACCGTGGAGCCCGATCACCCGAGGCACGATCTTGCGCGCTGCGCGTGGCCAGGGATCGCGGACCCGGTTTATGCCCACTATCACGATACCGAATGGGGCGTGCCGCTCGCTGACGAGACGCGGTTATTCGAGAAGCTGATCCTGGAAGGGTTCCAGGCGGGGTTGTCGTGGCTCACGATTTTGAAAAAGCGCGAGGCTTTCCGGGCAGCGTTTTGTGGCTTTGATGCCTCGCGGATTGCGCGCTTTGAGGCCGCCGACGTGGCGCGGCTGATGGGCGATCGCTCCATCGTGCGCCACCGTGGAAAGATCGAGGCCGCCATCACATCGGCGCAGGCGTATCTGGCGCTGCGCGAAGACACGACACTTGGCGCGCTGCTGTGGAGCCATTGCCCCGATGGGCCGGTGCAAAACCGTCATGCCCAGCACGACGACATCGCCGCTGTGACGCCAGAATCGACGGCCATCTCGAGAGATCTCAAGGCGCGCGGGTTTCGCTTTGTTGGGCCGACGACGGTGTATGCGTTGATGCAATCGACCGGCATGGTCAACGATCACCTGATCAACTGTCATCGTCACGGGCCATGCGCTGCCTTGCAGGCGGCGTTCCATCGGTCGACATGACGTATTTAAGAGGACATGGCACGATGGGACCCGATGAACCCAAACCAACGCGGGCTTGGCAGCGCATGTTGTCTGGACGCAAGCTCGATCTGCTCGACCCTGACCCAGCCCACATCGAAATCGAAGACATTGCCCACGGGCTTGCCCGCGTCGCCCGCTGGAACGGACAGACGCACGGCGAGCACGCGCTTAGCGTCGCGCAACATTGTTTGATCGTCGAGGAGATCGCACGCGACGTCGGGGCCGATTGGGACGACGGCTGGCGCGTTGCTGCGCTGCTGCACGATGGCGCCGAATACGTGATCGGGGATTTGATCAGCCCGTTCAAAACGGCTATCGGGCTCGACTACAAAGCGTTCGAACATCGGTTGATGGTTGCGATCCACCGCCGATTCGGGTTGCCCGACCGATTGCCGGACGCCGTTGCGCGCCAGATCAAGAGTGCCGATCGGATCGCTGCCTACTTCGAGGCGACCCGGCTCGCGGGCTTTGCGCTGGATGAGGCCGAGCAGTATTTCGGTCGGCCACCGGTCCTCTCGCTGGATTTGGCCCGTAAACTCGACACGTTGACGCCGCTGTCGGTTCAACACGCGCAGGCCGCTTTTGTGCAGCT
>JBBRKD010000301.1:0-3652 GCA_038218255.1 Hyphomicrobiales bacterium
GATCCTGCCAAATCCTGCTCCGGGACGTTGCTGGCAGAGCCGTGACAACGATCGAGGGTGCTGACGGCCAGGTGGCTCGGGCGGTTCAGGCGGCGTGGGTGAAGCTCGATGTGGCACAGTGTGGCTACTGCCAATCCGGGCAGGTGATGGCGGCCATCGGCCTGCTGAATGAAATTAAGAAGCCAACGGACGACGATATTGACCGGGCGATGGATGGCAACGTCTGCCGCTGCGCGACCTATCAGCGGATCAGGAAAGCTATTCACCTCGCGGCAGAGGCGATCTGACATTTGACGACTTCCATTTAACCTCTGCCATTTGAAAGAGAGCCGCCATGCGCACGACAGCCGCTGTTTTTGCCGTTTCGCTGACCGCTGCCGTCGCAGCTGCGGGCGTGCAAACGTGGCAACCTGGGGGGTTGGCGGCCGGGCTGGGCGGCATTGTGACGACGGCACGCGCGCAAAGTTCCCCGAACGATTTGTGGACGCCGATTGCGACCGTGTTGAACCATCCGCGCTGCATGAACTGTCATCCACGCGATGAGCGCCCCCGTCAGGGCGACGACCGGCACATCCATCAGCAGAATGTCGTGCGAGGCCCCAACGATCAGGGGTTTGTGAACATGCGCTGCGATAGCTGCCATAGGGCTGAAAACAATACGTATTCTGGCGTGCCGGGTGCGCCATCATGGCATCTGGCCCCGATTGGAATGGGCTGGGAGGGGCTGAATTCTGCCGCGCTGTGTACGACGCTCAAAGACAAAACGCGCAACGGAAACCGCGATGTGGCCGCGCTCGTCGAACATATGTCGCATGACAAGTTGGTCTTGTGGGGTTGGGATCCCGGCAAAGGCCGCGAACCGGTGACGACGCCCCACGCCACGTTCGTTGCGCAGCTCAAGGCATGGCAGACGGCGGGCGCGCCCTGCCCCGGCTAACATACGCCGCTGTTGGCTACTGGGCCTGATTGCTATTGCGCCTGATTGCTACTGCGCCTGACAGGCGAGGCAGAACGTGAGCGTTACCGTGTCGGCGTCGACGGCAACCTTGGAGAAGCGCGCTTCGCCGATGGGGCCGAATTTCAAGAACGTGCGCAAACCCGAGGCGAGTTTGTCCTGGTTGGCGGTTGAATTGATGGTGTCGCGCAGGATCTTGGCGACGTCGGTCTTGAGATTGCCAGCAGCCTTGCGCGCCTGCGGCAGCACAAACCGGCAGAAAGGACCGGAGAAGAACCCGGTTGCGACATTGCAGTCGGGCACGAAGCTGCCGCTGAGGTCGACGCGTTTGGCGTCGAGCGAGAGGTTGCCGTTGATCCAGACCGGCGTCAGATCAATCGACAAAACCGGCTTGACCCATTCAATTTCCGGCAGCGCGCTATCGGACGGGCACAGCCCGGAGACGCACTTGCCAATGATTTCAGGCCCCGTATCTTCAAAATCGATCGTGACCCGGAGAGCCGAGGGCACCGCCGTCACTTTGAAGCTCTTGGAGTTCAGCTCGTTGACGTAATAGGCGAGCGTTGTGCCACTGGCGGTGAACTGCTTGCCTGGAACATCAAACGGAAACGAGCCGTTCGGCAGCGTAATTGACGAGCCGGGCGTGAGATTAATCAGCCCGCCGGGCACGTTATGTGCGCGCAGCTTGGTGCCAGCGAGCGTGATGTTCAAAATGCGCGCGAGTTCAACAAGCGAAATCTTGAGCTCGGCTGCGCTCGCAGCCGACGGCGCGAAGACGAGCCACAGCCCAAGCAAAACTCGTGAACACAGCGAACGCGACATCCGCACGGTCAACACCCCTATCAACTCTCAATGCGGGTTGTAGCAGCGGCTGCGCATCTTGACGCGAGCCTCAACGTGATGCCCGGCGCAAAGCATCCTCGACGTTGCTTTGGCGCAACACCGGGCCTCGCGCTCGGTCAGAGTTTGGGTGCGTTGGTCTCGTGCGCCGACAGCCAGCCTTGCGTGTAGCCGACATAGAACACCGCAAAACAGACAGCGGCGACGAGGGTATTGACGAGAACCAAGCGGCCAAGGCGCATTTTGGCTGGGGCGCTGCCAGGAGTGCCGGGAACCACAGTACCGGCTTCGTCTTGGGTGCGCACGCCGAATGGCAGAACCGCAAACAAGGTCATGAACCAGATGCAGATGTAGACGACGATCGCGAAGGTGACTTTCATTGGGCCTCGGTTCAGACCTGTTCGAGTTCGACGAGGGTGCCGCAGAAATCTTTTGGGTGGAGGAAGAGGACTGGCTTGCCGTGGGCGCCGATTTTGGGATTGCCATCGCCGAGCACGCGCGCACCGCCTGCCTTCAACTGATCGCGTGCCGCCAGAATGTCATCGACCTCGTAGCAGACGTGGTGGATGCCGCCGTCCGCGTTCTTCTCCAGGAACTTTGTGATTGGCGAGCCGGGTCCCAGCGGCTCGAGCAACTCGATCTTGGTATTGGGCAGGTTGATGAAGACCACCGTGACGCCGTGCTCGGGCTGAGCGACGGGTGCCGTCACTGTGGCACCGAGCGTGTTTTCATAGATGGCGGTTGCTGCCTTGATGTCCTTGACGGCGATGGCGACGTGGTTGAGGCGTCCGATCATGTGGGGTCCAGGATTGAGGGGATAAGGGCTGAGTAATCGGCGATGAGGGCGAGGGCCGGGATTGCCTGGACCCTCTCCCCAAAAACCTATTCCCTATTTCTCCACCACGTTGATCAGCACCTTGGCAATCGGCTTCTTGCCCCAGGCGTCAGCGACCGCGCCGCGCACGGCCCGCCGCACGGCTTCACGGACGACTTCGGGGTCTTTGCGGCGCGCTGGCGCAAGGCTCTTGAGCGTGCCTTCAACGGCGTCCAGCGCCACATCATACATCGCCTGCCCGCGGGCCGCATCCTGTGGCACGCCGTCGAGGGCAACCTGGGGATAGCCCAGCACATCGCCGCGCGCGTTGAGCGTGATCGCAACCATGACCATGCCAACGGACGCCAGTTTGCGGCGCTCGCGGACGGGGCCGTCGTCGTCGGGGACAATGAGCGATCCATCGCGGAACAGGCGACCGACGGGCGCTTCGTCGACGATGCGGGCGGGGCCGGGCGCGATGAGCACGATGTCGCCATTGAGCGGTTCGACGACGGTTGGGACACCAGCGGCCCGTGCGAGTCGCCCCTGTTCCTTGAGATGGCGGGCCTCGCCATGCATCGGGATCGCGACTTGCGGTTTGATCCAGGCATACATTTGCTTGAGTTCGTCGCGCCTTGGGTGCCCCGTGACATGGACCAGCGCTTCATTGTCGGTGATGACTTCGACGCCCATGCGGGCGAGGTTATTCTGGATGCGGCCAACCGGGCGCTCGTTGCCGGGAATGGTGCGGGATGAAAAGATGACCGTGTCGCCCTTGGTGAGCTGGATCGCGCGGTGTTCGTTTTCAGAGATGCGTGCAATCGCAGCGCGGGGCTCGCCCTGGCTGCCGGTGCACAGAATGCAGGTGTCGCGCGGGCTTAGATGCTGGGCCTGATCCTGGTCAAGATAATGGAAGTTCTTGGGGAGATAGCCGGTGTCGATCGCGACGTCGATCACGCGATGGAGCGAGCGGCCAGCCACCACCAGTTCGCGACCGGACGCTACGGCTGCATCCGAGACGGCCTTGATGCGGGCGACGTTGG
>JBBRKD010000302.1:0-3641 GCA_038218255.1 Hyphomicrobiales bacterium
GATGCTGACAGAAGCGTCGGGCGGGGTGTCGCTTGAGACCGTGCGGGCGATCGCTGAGACCGGCGTTGATCTCATCTCAGTGGGGGCCCTGACGCATTCGGCCCCGGTGCTCGATCTCGGGCTGGATTTTGAGCTGTGACGTCTGATCAGGACCCGACAGCTCAGCGGGTCGTTTGGCCAATCGGGGCGTTCGCGCTCGGATTTTTAGCGGCCCTGCTGTTTGCTGCGACGAGCCGATATCCAGGCTATGTGCATCACGACACGGCAGAAATTGCCATGTGGGCGGGGCTCGGCTGGCCGCTCGGGCTGCCGAAACATCCCCCGCTCCTGCCCTGGCTATTCCGCGCCGTTGAGACGGTGGTGCCGCTCAACCGGTTGACGATCGACGTGCTGACGGCGGCCAATATCACGCTCGGCGCTTGGGCGGTCTGGCGCATTGCGCGGTTGGTGCTGGACGAGCGAAGGGCCGCGATTGCGCTCGTCTTGGCCATCCTGTCGCCGGCGGCAACGTTCTTTGCGATGAAGCTCAACCACAATGCGATCCTGGTGTCGCTGTGGCCGCTAACGATGCTGGCGTTTGTTGTCTGCCTCAGGGCCGAGACGGCGGGGCGGAGTGCCGTTGCAGGTCTTGCGTTTGGGGTGATGGCGGCGGCCGGTATGCTCGCCAAATACTATTCAGGCGTTCTGCTGGCCTGCTGTTTTGTGGCCTCGCTGGTCAGCGCGCGTCGCGACCGGTTCTATCGCTTGCCTGGCGGTTATGTGGCGGTGGTTGCGTTCCTGGTGCTGATGGCCCCGCACGGCTGGTGGATGTGGGAGAACCGCGTCGCCACGCTCGCGTACGCCCTGCAGGAAAGCGAGCGCGACGCCGATCCCTTGGCGCGTTTTCTGGTGGTCGCTGCGGCTTACGTTGTTCCCGTGGTGGTGGCTTTCTTCCTGCTGCGGGGATGGCTCAGGCGCTGCGACCTCGGCACGCCGATGGACCAACGCGCCGAGCTGATGGTGCTAACGCTTGGGCCTTACGTTTTAACGGCCGCGCTGATTACCGCCTTCAAGCTGCGGGGCGCCGCGAGCTGGTCACTGCCAGATTTTGCCGTGCTACCGGTCGTGCTTGCAGGGCTGTTGCCAGTGCCTGACAGCGCGATGATGGCGCGGGTGCAACGGATGGGGCTCGCTTGGCTTGTGGTCATTGCAGTCGCCGGGCCACTGGTCCTCATCGGTAGCTTCCTCGCCCGCAGCGACGGCACGGTTGAACCGCGCACCGAGGCAGCCGCAGCCGCGGTTCGCATATGGTACGCCGCCGTTGGACAGCCACCGCAGATCGTGGGCGGACAGCTGCAGACGGCGAATGTGCTCGCTTTTGCCGTGACGCCGAGGCCCGTCACTTTGCCTAACTACAGTTTCGCGCTTGCACCGTGGCTGACGCCGGGGCGGCTCGAACGTGTGGGGCTGCTCGCCCTGTGCAAGTTAGGCACGCAGGGCGGGTGTGCCGGTGCGGACGGGTTTGCAGCATTGGCGGCGAAGGCTGGCGGCGCGGTTGGGGTGTGCGATGTGGTGGCACAGCGGCGGCTTGGTCCGTGGACGGGGCCGCGCCATGCCTATCAGGTGATGATGCTGGTGCCGCAAGCGACCCTGTTGGACGACGCGCGGCTCAGTGCGATTTGTGCGGCCGGGGGAGGGACAGTGTCTCGGCGGCCGTAGCGGCATTGAGCCGGTGTCGGTCGGTCGTCCATGTTGGTGCTGATCAGAGCGTGTTTGCCATGATTGGGGTGTCTGTCGCGGTGATGCCTAGGTTTTGCTATAGATTGCGACCTATGACAAAAACTGCAGGTGACCTATGAATTTTCTGACCGCGTCGACGATTTGGGGGATTTCAGCCCTTGGTGCGGCGGCCATCGCCGGCGTGCTCGCCAACATCAAGAACCGGGATTATTCCGTCTGGATGGGTTGGTCGTTCCTGTTCCCGCCGACCGTCATCGTGCTCGCGTTCCTGCCGCGCCTTAAGGGCATGCGTCCGCGACAGCCGACCTTGGACGAAGTTGATCACTCGCACGATTGAGGCGGGTAGGCCCTCACGCTTGCGTCTTCGACCGCACAGCCGCTTGGGCTGCGGCAAGGCGGGCGACGGGAACGCGGTAGGGCGAACACGAGACATAGTCGATGCCGGACTTGTGGCAGAAGGCGACGGACGCCGGGTCGCCGCCGTGTTCGCCACAGATGCCGATCTTGATGCCGGGTTTGGCTGCGCGCGCACGTTCGACGCCGATGGTGATCAGTTCGCCAACGCCGCTTTCATCGATCGATACAAAAGGATCGGCGTCGAGGATCTCGCGTTCCTGATAGCCCGCGAGAATAGGGCCCGCATCGTCGCGCGACAGCCCGATCACCGTTTGCGTCAAGTCGTTGGTGCCAAACGAGAGAAAGGCTGCGCCGCTATCGCCTTCGCAGATGTCGGCGGCCCTCAGGCACGCGCGCGGGAGCTCGACCATGCTGCCGACTTCGTAGGCGATAGTCACGCCCGTTTCGGCTGCGACTGCGTTACCGGTCGCTGCGATCACGTCGCGAACGATCGTAAATTCGGCGCGGTAGGCGACCAGCGGCACCATGATTTCCGGGCACACGGCGCGTCCCGTGGATTTAGCCGCGATGACGGCCGCTTCGAGGATGGCTCGTGCTTGCATTTCGGCAATCTCGGGATAGCGGATCAGCAGACGGCACCCGCGAAAGCCCAACATCGGATTGACTTCGTGCAGGTCGGCAACGCGGGCGCGCAGCTTGGTTGCGGTGATGCCAAGCGCTGCCGCCACCGCGCCAATCTCGGTTTCGCTTTGCGGCAGGAACTCGTGCAGCGGAGGATCCAGCAGGCGGATGGTGACGGGGAGGCCCGCCATGATCTCGAACAGTTCCACGAAGTCGGCGCGCTGGAGCACGAGAATTTTAGCGAGCGCTGCGCGGCGGCCGGCTTCGGTGTCAGCGCAAATCATTTCGCGCATGGCGAGGATTTTGGCGGTGTCAAAAAACATGTGTTCGGTGCGGCAGAGCCCGATGCCTTCGGCGCCGAAATTCCGGGCCAGCCGTGCGTCGCGCGGCGTGTCGGCGTTGGCGCGGATCGCGAGGGTGCGCTCGCCATCGGCTAAGGCGAGAAGTTGGGCGAACGCGCCCGACATCTCGGGCTGGCGCATCTTGGCCTCGCCCTTCATGACCTGCCCGGTGGCGCCGTCGATTGTGATGATATCGCCCGAGCGCAAAACCTCGCGCCCCGCCGTCATCGTGCCGTTAACGGGGTCGATCCGCAGCGTGCCGCAGCCGACGACGCACGGCCGTCCCATGCCGCGAGCGACGACGGCGGCGTGGCTCGTCATGCCGCCGCGTGCGGTGAGGACGCCGCTTGCTGCATACATGCCATGGATGTCCTCGGGGCTCGTCTCGTTGCGCACGAGGATCACGCTCCGGCCCTTGGCTTTGGCGGCTTCGGCGTCATCGGGTGAAAACACGATTTCCCCACTGGCAGCGCCTGGTGAAGCTGGCAAGCCGGTCGCGATGATGTTGCGGGGGGCTGCGGGATCAAGCGTTGGATGGAGAAGCTGGTTCAGCGCCGTCGGATCGACGCGGAGGACGGCCGCACCTGGCGTGATGAGGCCCTC
>JBBRKD010000303.1:0-3636 GCA_038218255.1 Hyphomicrobiales bacterium
CACCCATGGTCGACATCTCGCGCGATCCGCGCTGGGGGCGCGTCATCGAAGGCGCGGGCGAGGACGCCTATCTCGGTTCGGTGTTCGCAGCCGCCCGTGTGCGCGGCTATCTCGCAGGCGGCCTGATGCCAGCCGTCAAACATTTCGCCGGCTATGGCGCGGGTGAAGCCGGGCGCGATTACAACGGCGCGCTCATCCCGACGTCTGATCTCTACGACCGCCATCTCCCCCCCTTCAAGGCCGCGATCGAGGCAGGTGCCCGCTCGGTGATGGCGGCACTCAACGCCGTGAACGGGGTGCCAGCGACCGCCAATTCCTATCTGCTCGGCACGGTTTTGCGGCGCGATCTCGGGTTCACCGGGATGGTCACGTCGGACTACAACGCCATCGGCGAGTTGATGAGCCATGGCCTGGCGGGCGATCTGGCCACCGCCTCGCGCCTTGCGCTCAAAGCCGGCATCGATCTCGACATGGAAGGGGATGGCTACGCCCGCCACCTCGCCGATGAGATCGCGGGCGGGCGTGTTGCTATCGCCGAACTCGACCAGGCAGCAACGCGCGTTATCGCGTTGAAATTGCAGATGGGGTTGTTTTCGCCGCGCCCGCTCCCAGCCGCACCGTCCGAAGCTGACACGCGGGCCACTGCGCGCGAGGTTGCGCGGGAGAGTTTCGTGCTGCTCAAAAACGAGCGGGCGACGTTGCCGATTGCAACCGGCGTTCGGTCGATTGCCTTGGTCGGGACGGCAGCCAAAGGCGATGTCGACGACAGCTGGTATGGTCCAGCGCAGCAAACGAAGCCGCACACCCAAACACTCTTCGACGCGATGACTGAGCGGCTCGGGCCCGGGCAGACGCTCAACTATGCCGCAGGCTTCGCCGACCGCTGCGGTAAAGAAGCCGGTGATGCGAACGGTGCCGTCGCCGCGGCGGCTGCATCTGAACTTGTGGTGCTGATCGTGACCGAAGACTGCGAGTTTTCCGGCGAAGGCACGTCGCGGGCAAACCTCGATCTCTCGGCCGCGCAAAGCGACTTGATCGATCGGCTTTCTGCCACCGGCAAACCGCTGGTGCTTGTTGTGACGGCGGGGCGACCCCTGACGCTGACCAAGGTGGTCGCAAAGGCCGATGCGGTCTTGTTTGCGTGGCTGCCGCGCACCGAAGGGCGAACTGCAATCGCTGAGGTTTTGACCGGGGCCGTCAATCCGTCGGGCAAATTGCCGATCACATTTCCACGGTCTGTCGGGCAAATCCCGATCAGCTATAACGTGCTGCCGACGAGCCGTCCGCCGGGCGAGAACCGCTATACGTCGCGCTATCTCGACGAAGCAGTGACGCCGCTGTTTCCGTTTGGGTTTGGGCTGTCGTACACGACATTTGCCTATGAGAACCTGCGCACGGCCAAGACGCGCATCGGACGCGGCGACACGATCGCCGTTGAGGTGGACGTGCGCAACTCAGGTTCTGTCGCGGGCCAGGAAGTCGCCCAGCTCTATTCACGCACGCCGGTGGCGAGCCGGTCACGGCCGCTTCGGGAACTGCGCGCATTTGAGAAAATTCGACTGCGCCCGGGCGAGGTGCGCACCGTCCGGTTCGAGATCCCGCGCGAGCGGCTCGCCTTCCACGATGATGCCGGGCAAGCGGTGCTCGAACCGGGCACCCTCGAACTCTATGCTGGCGGCAACTCGAACGCGGCCCTCACGACATCCGTCGTGTTGGAGTAACGCTTAATCAAGCGATCCAGCGTCAAGCAATCCAGCCACCGAGCAGGTTCAAAAATCCAAAGACGCTCAGCAGCCCCGCGACATAGACGAGCGGCAAATAGGCTGCGATGATCGCAGCAGAGGCGACCACAATCGCGATATGGAACGCGCCGATCGCAAGTTCGAGCCGGTGATGCTTGACTTCGTTGACGTCGCGCTCGTGCTCAGCTTCTTTCGCGCGCTCCTTGAGCTGCTCGCGGCCTTCCTTGGATTTGGGGTCATTCTCATAGCGCGCAATCGTCGCTTGCCATTTTTTGATCAACGCTTCACGGGCTTCCTTTTGCTTATGGTCAGTGACGGTCGGCATATCAGCTTCGAGCTGCTGGACGGCCGTTTCAAGCGTGGTCGAACGGATCGCCTTGGCCTGATAGAACGACCACAGGTTCGACGCTTCGATGTTGCTCTGGACGCTTTTCACCTGGGCCGCAGAGCCCAGCAGCTCAGCGATCGCCAGAAGCAGGGCGAGCACTGCGATGAACATCGCGATTTCTTTGTTCTCGGTCGAAACCTCGCCCGCACCCTCGATCTCGATTTTCTTGTCTTCGCTCATCGCGCGGCTCCTTGGGGCCTTTTCAGACCGGTTTGATCTGCTGCCTGAAGGATCGGTCGATGCGTGTCAATTCCATTGCCGTGAAAAGAGTTAGCTTATTCCGGTTGCGCAGAGTCCACGGCCTTGATCGCTGCCGAAGCGTGCGCCCATCGCGCAACCACTCCCCACGTCCAACTCCCTAGTCCCCACTCCCTAACCTAAGCCCTGTCCCCCAGCTCCCGCGAGATGGCCGTCTTACCGAACGCGTTGAACACCGCCGAGACGATCCCGCCTGCGTTCAGGCCCGCGCGCTCATACATGACGTCGGGTTTACCGTGGTCGATGAAGACGTCGGGAAGTACCAGCGACCGCACGCGCAGTCCCCGGTCGAGCAACCCGTTCGCCGCCAAATACTGCAGCACATGGCTCCCAAACCCGCCGACCGACCCCTCTTCCACCAGGATCAGAACCTCGTGGTTTGTCGCAAGTTGCGTGATGAGGTCGCCGTCGAGCGGCTTCATGAACCGCGCGTCCGCAACCGTTGCAGGCAGCCCGAATGTTGCGAGCTGATCGGCAGCCTTCAGGCATTCCGCAAGCCGCGTCCCAATCGAGAGCAGCGCAACCTTGCCGCCTTCCCGCAGGATGCGTCCGCGCCCGATTTCGAGCGGCACGCCAATCTCTGGCATCACAACGCCGACGCCTTCGCCGCGCGGATAACGAAACGCGCTCGGCCGGTCGTCGATCGCAACCGATGTCGCGACCATGTGGACGAGTTCGGCCTCGTCGGCCGCCGCCATCACGATCATATTCGGCAGACACCCAAGGTATGCCATATCGAACGACCCGGCGTGCGTTGCCCCGTCTGCCCCCACAAGCCCCGCCCGGTCGAGCGCAAACCGCACCGGCAATTTCTGGATCGCCACATCGTGGACGACCTGATCATAGGCCCGCTGCAGGAACGTCGAATAGATGGCGCAGAACGGCTTATAGCCCTCGGTCGCGAGCCCGGCTGCAAACGTCACCGCGTGCTGTTCGGCGATCCCGACGTCAAACGTCCGCTTGGGGAACGCCGCACCGAAATCATCAAGCCCGGTGCCGCCGGGCATGGCCGCCGTGATGGCAACGATTTTGTCGTCGCGCTTGGCTTCGCTGATCAGCGCGTTGGCAAACACTTTGGTATAGCCCGGCGCATTCGGCTTGGCCTTGGACTGCGCACCCGTCACCACGTTGAACGTGTTCACGCCGTGATACTTGTCGGGCGCAGCTTCGGCTGGCGCATAGCCCTTGCCCTTTTGCGTCACCACATGAACGAGGATCGGTCCGCGCTGCATATCGCGCACATTCTTC
>JBBRKD010000304.1:0-3635 GCA_038218255.1 Hyphomicrobiales bacterium
TGTAGAAATGCGCGCCTCGCTGCAGCCAGTCGTAGAGCTCGGCGCCCTGCTCCCGCATGCGATCCTGAACATAGGTCTTCTTGCCGTTATCCCGCGACCAGGCCAGCGAGAGATTGGTGAGCGTGCCGCCAGCCCGCAGCATTTCCCATTCGTCGGCATAGAAATAGTCGCAGGCCTCGCGCTGATGGCCAAAGAACAGCCAGGACGGGCCGATGGGGGTTCCCTGCGCGCGTTGCGCCTCCCGATGCCACAGGAACGATCGGAACGGCGCAATGCCTGTGCCGGGCCCGACCATGATGATCGGCGTCGTTGGATCGGTGGGCAGTGCGAAGCCATGGGCCTTCTGAACGTACACCATAACGGGAGCGCCCGGCGGCAGACGGTCGGCGAGGAACGTCGAGGCGACGCCCAAGCGCTTGCGCTGGCCGATGTCGTAGCGGACAGCGTCCACCGTCAGATGAAGCTGCCCCGGTGTGGCAAGCGGCGATGACGAGATCGAGTACAGGCGTGGCTGGAGCGGCTCCAAGCACTCAAGGAACGCCTCGGGATCGGGGTGCATGGGGCCGAAATGTTCGAGCACATGCAGCACGTCGAAGCGGGCCGCGTCGCCGTCGGGATCGAGACCCTTGGCGAGCGCCTTGGCCTTTTTGCGCCGATCGCCGCCGACAATGTAGCTCGTCAGTTCAAACAGCATGTCGGGGGCGAGGCCCAGCGCATAGTCCTCGATCAGGGACTGTCTCAGCGTTTTCCCGCCCGTGATCGGGAAATCGGGCGGCGCGCGCATGGCCGTCAGCACAGCGTCAACGAGGGCGTCGTCGTTCGTCGGCAACAGGCCAAAGCTGTCGCCGGGAACGTAGTCGATCCCGCTGGCGGCAATATCAAATACGACGTGGCGGGCGTCTTTTTCAGAAAGCTCACCTGTGATGCGCGTGGAACCGACAAAAGTCGCGGGCACCGGCGCATCGCGCGCGTAGCCTGGGCGTGCTTGGTCCCTTGCGGGCTTTCCCGTGTCGGCTGCGGGCAGAGCGTCCGTTTTCAGAGGTGTTAGGGGTGCGTCCTCGAGCAGCTTTTTCAGCATGCGGCTCGTTTCCTTGCCGCCGGGCACGCAGAGGTTTTGCTTGGTTTCAGCGCCGCCTGCGAGCGCCTCGGCGTAGGTGTCGCACAGATAGCCACACTGGCCGCAATCCTGCTGGGCCATTGCCGCATACAACTTGCGGCGCACGGGGCGGCCGTCGGCCAGGGCCATGCGGGCGTCGATCGCAAGTGAGGGGTCGTGCCAGGGATCGGCGCCGTCGTCGCCATCGCCTGCAAGCGCTGTTTGGGCAGCAAGTGGGAGCGCGCCGTTGAGCGCAGTGACGGCTGGTTGCGCCTCGACCGACAGGAGGCCAGCAAAGAACCCATTGAGCCAGGCGCGCTGCTCAGGGGCGAACGGGGCCGTGTCGGGCAAGACCGGAACGGGTTGACCCGATTGGGTTTTCTGCTGGATCGTCATGGGGCTCGGCCTCTGGCTTTTGGCGTCGCAAAGGTGGGCAGCGACCTACACATGCGTTGTTTCAACGAGAGCCTTGAGCACACCAGTTTCGACACGGCGCGTGAACATTTGGAAGGTCTCGGCGTCTGACGAGCGATTGGCGAGATAGGCTTTCAGCATCCGCTCGACGAGGGGCGGGCAGTCCTCAACCCTGACGTCGCGGAACAGATCGTGCGCCATCCCACCGTCGGGGCCAAAGCCGCCACCGACGAGAACGTGGAAGCCGTCGACGGTGTCCTCGCTGTCGGGTGCGGCCGGCACGCGGCAGGCGATCATGCCGATGTCACCAATATAATGCTGGGCGCAGGAGTGGTGGCAGCCGGTCAGGTGGATGTTGATCGGGCTATCGAGCGCGATCCGCGGCTCGACCCAGTCAGCGATCGCCATCGCGGTGCCCTTGGTGTTGGCGGCGGCGAACTTGCAGCCCGGTGCGCCCGTGCAAGCAACGAGGCCAGCCCGCAGGCTGGTCGCCTTGGAGGTCAGCCCGATGGCCTGCAGTTGATCTTCGAGTTCGGCGGCCTTGTCGGCCCAGACGCCAGAGATCAGCAAATTCTGCCAGACGGTGAGGCGGATATCGCCGTCACCATAGGTCTGGGCAAGTTCGGCGATGCCGTGCATCTGCTCGGTGGTGAGGCGGCCGACGGGGAGGGCGACGCCGACCCACACGAGGCCGTCTTGTTTTTGCGCATGAACGCCGATGTGGGCCTGGCGCAATGCCCGGTCGGGTTCGCGGACGTGCTCGTTTGCTATTCTGATCAGGGGGCGCGCGAGTTTGGCTTCCACGAGGGCGAGGAAGGCCTCAAAGCCCATGCCATCGAGCACGTATTTGAGGCGGGCCTTGGTGCGGTTTGTGCGGTCGCCGGTGTCGGTAAAGACGCGCACAATGGCGTCGGCAACTGCGGTCGCCTCGTCGGGCTGGACATAGACGCCTGTCGGGCGGGCGAGGTCCTTGTGGCCGGTGATGCCGCCAAGGCCAAGCCGATACCAGACACCGGGTGCGATGCCCTCGCCTGCGCCATCGAGGACTGTGACAGCTGAAAACGCGATGTCGTTGGTATCTTCCAGCGTCGGGATAGCGCCGCCGCCGTCAAATGCGACATTGAACTTGCGCGGCAAGCCATACATGGCGCGCTCGTTCAAGATGTGATGATGCCAGGCGCGCGCATGGGGACGCGTGTCGATCAGTTCGACGGGATCGATGCCAGCGGTTGCTGACCCCGTAACATTGCGGATGTTGTCGGCGCCCGACCCCTTGGAGATCAGACCGATGTTTGCCAGTGTTTCGACGACCTCGGGGCCATGCTCGGGCTTGATCTCACGGAACTGCAGTCCGCCGCGCGTCGTGACGTGCGTGTAGCTTCCGCCGCATTTGCGCGCGAGATCCGCCACCGCGCGGAACTGCCAGTGGGACAGGATGCCGTTGGCGATGCGAACGCGGCACATGTAGCTGTCTTGGGCAGGCGCTACGTAGAATAACCCGTGGAACCGCCAGCGGAAATTGTCGGGTGGTTTGGGTGCGGCCCCGGTTAGCGCTTCTTTCTTTAGGCGCGCGTAAGCTTCAAATGGGTGGTCGTCTCGCTTCCATTTTTCCTGGTCGACGAGCTTTTTGCCGCCCGCCTCCGTCCGCGCCATCGCCTTGAGATGGTCGGCATCAGGCCCAGCCGGTTCAGCTGATCCGGCTCCTGCAATACCGCTGATCGGGCGCAGACCCGCTGCAACGCGCGACGCCTGAACTCCTGAGACAAACCCTTCGAGATAGCGCTTCTGGTCGTCAGTGAAGTCTTGACCGCTCATGCCTGCCCAATCCGTTGCGGCGGACGCACCGCTTAGCGTCGAGGGTTAACAAGAACCGTGCCAAACAGAGTGGTCCAGGTTTTCTACGTGAGTACAATGGCTTGGTGCATTGGTGCGTGGGCAAGCGTGTCTGGAATGGCTAAAGATTGTGCAGTTCGCACGACAAACCGCCATGTTGGGTGGGTGCTTTGTCCTGACACGCGGATGGCGATTCATGGCGCTCGCCGTGACATTGCCAGAATGGGCCCGTTGCGCGGCTGTAAGATCGCTTGCGGCGCATAATGTTTCACCCGATGGTGGGACTACGACA
>JBBRKD010000305.1:0-3633 GCA_038218255.1 Hyphomicrobiales bacterium
ATGGGGGCGAGTTCACGGCTGGCTCGCGGTGTAAGGCGCTGGTAAGTCACTGTTTTGATGAATTTACCGACCCATAGGCCGCCGGTATACCGCGCAGCACGTGAAGTTGGCAGCGTGTGATTTGTTCCTACGCTCTTGTCACCGTACGCGACGGTGCTCTCCTCACCTAGGAATAGGCTGCCGTAGTTCTTCAACTTCTCCAGGTAGTAATCGTTGCGCGCGGTCATTACTTCCAGATGTTCCGGAGCGTATTCGTCCGAAAGCGCAATCGCCTCATCGTCCGAATCAACGACTACGATCTCGCCGTGGTGCCGCCACGCAGGTTCAGCCGTCTTGCGGGTCGGCAGTACTGCTAGCTGGCTTTCAAGCTCCTTCTGCACCGACTCGCCAAGCGCTCGTGAGGTCGTCACCAGCCAAGCCGGGCTGTCGGGACCGTGCTCGGCCTGACCGAGCAGATCTGTCGCGACCAGCGCAGGGTCCGCACTGTCGTCGGCGATGATCAGAATCTCGGTTGGTCCAGCCAACAGATCGATGCCGACGTTGCCGAACAGTTGGCGCTTGGACTCGGCCACGTACGCGTTTCCCGCGCCTGTGATCACATCAGCCGGCTTCATTCCAAGACAACCATAGACCATCGACGCCATTGCCTGTACGCCGCCCAGGTTGTATATCTCGTCCGCGCCCGCAGCGTGCATGGCGTACAAGGTGTACGGATACATACCGTGCTCGTCGCGGGGCGGCGCGCAGGCGGTGATGTGCTTGACGCCGGCAACCCGGGCCGTTCCCACACTCATGATCGCCGAGGACACGAGCGGGAACTTTCCACCCGGCACATAGCAGCCAACGCGTTCGACTGGAATCATTTTCTGCCCGAGCACGACGCCTGGCGAAATCTCGGTTTCGAAGCTCTGCAGTGTCTCGAGCTGCTTCTCGGCGAATCCCTTTACCTGTCGGATTGAGTACTCCAAATCCTGCTTGAAAGAATTGGGCAGACTCCTACCGACTTTGTGAATTTGATCGATGGAAACCCTGAATTCTCCTGATTCCCATTTGTCCAGTTCGCGGGCATATCGCTTAACGGCGCTGTCACGATGCGTTGCGATCTCCGCCAGCATGTCGCGAACTGCCGATTCGATTGCGGTCCTGTCTTGAGGTCGCGCCGGGGGTGCTTGCTTAAGGTATGACTTCATAAACCCTCTGTCAATTGAGAGCCGTTTGCGGTGCAACAAGAGTCAATGCAACCGGTTACATTGCTGCCACAATACATCGTGATTTCGGGCTGTGTCAAGCGGGAAAACTCCTCCATGCGCGAGCAGTAGGACTTGGCTTCTGCCGGGACTCGCCCGGATCGATCAGGGCCGGGCCGATGCCCGCATTGGCGCGCCACGCGACCAGCAGTTTGGAGCGAATGAAGCCCGCCACGTCGACGGCCAGGCACTCCCGCGCAACTCGTCGATGACGATCAGGCACTTGAGCTGCTGGCCATTGGCACAGGAGCCGAAGACGAAATCGTAGGCCCAGATGAAGTTCGCACCGGCGCGGCTGGCAGAGGACGTGGCCGGCCGCTGGCGATCCGCCGCGTCGGCCGGCGACGAGGCAGCTGCAGCCCGGGCCTGGCGCCAAAGCCGATGCGTGCGGTGCCAGCCAAGCTGATGCCCCCTGCCGCTTCAGGAAGATGCGGATCCTCCGGTAGCCGCAGCGCGGGTACTGCGACGAGAGCTGCCTCATCACCTCGATCGCCGGCCGGTCCTTGATGGGCAGACGCAGCTCGTTGCCCTTCGTAGAGCGCGCGATTCCGAGAAGCCCGCAGGCGGGCTCACCACTTTTCGATATTGATCTCCTCGAGAACGTCCATGGCGAACTCGCGCTCGCCAGCAGCTTCTTCAGCCGGGCGTTCTCGCCTTCCAAAGCACGAAGCCGCTTGATGTCTTGCGGCGAGAGCTCGCCGAAGTGTTTGCGCCAAGCATAGATCGCCTGTTCGCTGCCCTTGTGCTTCTTTGCCGTCCCCGGGCCACCGAGGTGCGGTCCGCCTCGCGCAGTACCGCAACCATGTGCTCTTCCGTGAATCGACTCTTCCTTTTGGGCTCCTCGCTGTCGAAGAGCCTTCATCACAGGAACTATTGGTAGAAGAAACCGGGCAGGTCATATCCACGGCCGGCGCGGCGCCAGCCAAGCAAAGACCGGCGGTGAGCAACCCGGTTGTCGAGCCAGAGCAAGATACGAACGCGCACTCACGAGACCACCTGATAGTAGAGATTCTGCGGGTGCTTGGCCTGCGCAAAAAAGAGCCACCGATCGGCAATGAGACCGGGCGCCTGCACGAGCACCGCGCAGAACCAAAGCCACGGGGAAGGACGCGCGAGCGCGCACGCGGCCAGCAACGCCGGCAGTGCGAAGCCGAGGACGACGAGCGCCAGCTTCACCCGTTTCAGCGCCACGCGCGAGACGTGGTGGAAGAACTCGCGCGTGTTGAACGATCCTGCCGACATGCCCATCGATGTCTGAACGAGCTGCGGCACGTGAATTCCGGTCGCCGACTGGAGAGTCGATTGGTGCCGGATGCGCGCATTGCGACGCAAAGCGAGCATGCGAGACGCCCACGCCGCGAGGGTAAGAACGAGCGCGGCCGGGCCGATGGCCCGGACGAAGGCGGCCTCGCCTGCTGTCGACCCGGCGGCGGCAGCGACGATGAACCCGGACGACAGACCGATCAGCACGAAGTTGACGACGGTGAGCGCGTGCGCCCATTCCTCGATGAAGCGCAGACACGCATAGATCATCGCCGTGCAGTACCAGAGCAGCGCCGCAACGAGCACCGCCGCACACGGCAAGACGACCCGCGTCCACGCACGCGGCGCGCCCTGATGCAGCACGAGCCCCCAAAGCGCTACCAGGCCGATGAAGGCCGGCAGCACGATCACCTCGCGCGACAGCCACGACGTGCGCCACATCGTCGCCGCGCGCCAGGCCCGCTCCGGCCGACCCAGATGAAGGAACGACGCGCCCAGGCCGATCATGAGCATCACCGCAGCGACCGCCAGAAGCGTGGGGGCAAAGGGCGGCGCGGTCTCGATGCCGCCCAGCATGGTCAGCGCGAGGGCGACGATCAGACCTTGGGCGGCACCGGCGATCGTCGTGAAGACGACGACCGAGAAGGCGGGATTCACGAGCGGTCGCGTTCGGACGGCATCGGCGGCGTTGCGCCGACGGCTGCGGTCGGGCGCCGCGGCAGGTACTGGTTGGCGGGCCGGGTCCCCCACTCGGGCATCAGCGAATAGCCGCCGCGTTCGCGGATCGCAATCGAAACCTCCGAGTCCGGATCCTTGACGTCGCCGAACAGGCGCGCACCGGTCGGACAGGCCTTGACGCAAGCGGGCTGGCGATCGCGGGGCTCGAGGCCATCGTCATAGATCCGGTCGACGCAAAGGGTGCACTTGGTCATGACCTGGCGCTTCTCGTCGATCTCGCGCGCGCCGTACGGGCAGGCCCACGCGCAGTACTTGCAGCCGATGCACTTGTCGTAGTCGACGAGGACGATGCCGTCTTCCTTTCTCTTGTAGCTCGCGCCCGTCGGGCAGACGGGGACGCACGGCGGCTCTTCGCAGTGCAGGCAGCTTTTCGGAAAGTGGATCG
>JBBRKD010000306.1:0-3615 GCA_038218255.1 Hyphomicrobiales bacterium
GAAACCTCTTGCGCGAGGCGGCCCATCTCGTCGTAGGAGACCTGCTGGCCGCCCTCAAGCACCGCCGTGATCAGCCCGGTGTCTTGAAGCGGGAGAAAGCCTTTGGGCGCAATGATGTAGAGGAGGATCGTGAGGACCAGCGTGCCTGCGGTGACAGCCAGCGTCAGCAGTCTGCGGCCCAAGACCCATTCGACGCTGCGTCCATAAGCTGTGACCGTTGCGTCGAGGGCGCGCGTGAAAACGCTTTTCGGCTTGCGGTCGGTGCCTCCCGGTGTATGGCGAAGGAGGCGCGCGCACATCATCGGCGTCAGGGTCAGCGAGACGACGGCTGAGACGACAACAGCGATCGTGAGCGTCAAGGCGAACTCGCGGAACATGCGGCCGACGATACCGGTCATGAACAGCAACGGAATGAAGACGGCGATCAGCGACAAGGTGAGAGACACCACCGTGAACCCTATTTCGCGCGCGCCTTTGAGGGCTGCCGACATCGGATCGTCGCCCTCTTCCTGATGGCGGACGATGTTTTCGATCATGACGATGGCGTCGTCGATGACGAAGCCAGTGCCGATCGTGAGCGCCATGAGGGACAAGTTGTCGAGGGAAAATCCGGCAAGCCACATCACACCGAAGGTTGCGATCAGTGACATGGGAAGTGCGACGCCTGCGATCAGCGTTGCCCGCAGGTTGCCGAGGAACGCCAACACCACGAGCACGACCAGAAACACGCAGAGCACCAGAGTGAACTGCACATCGTGAATGGAAGCGCGAATAGTCCCCGTGCGATCATGGACGGTCGTAAGTTTCACAGCGCTCGGCATGGCAGCCGACAGTCGCGGCAGCTCCGCATTGATGCGCGTTACGGTTTCGACCACGTTTGCACCGGGCTGGCGCTGCACGTTGACGATTACGGCCTGCTTGCCCTGATACCAGCCGCCGACCTTAGCGTTTTCCAGTCCGTCGACGATGGTTGCAACATCGCCGAGCAGCACGGGTGCGCCGTTACGATAGGTGAGGATCACCGACCGGTAGGCGGCGGCTGTGGAGAGCTGGTCGTTAGACGCGATCGTGTAGCTTTGCGTTGCTCCGTCGAGTTGGCCCTTGGGGCCAGACACGTTGGCGGCCGTGATCGCTGTGCGGACATCGGCCATGCCCAGACCGTAGCTCGACAGGCGGTTGAGGTCGGCCTGGATGCGGACGGCGGGCTTGAGATTGCCTTCGACGGAGACGTGGCCGACGCCTGCCACGCCCGAGAGCCGCTGGGAAATCATCGTGTCGGCAAGATCGCTCATATCGCGCAGGGCGACCGTGTCTGACGTGAGGGCGAGGGTGAGGATCGGGGCGTCGGCCGGGTTCACCTTCGCGTATGTCGGGGGATAGGGCAGATTGCGCGGGAGCGTCGAGCCTGCCGCGTTGATCGCGGCCTGGACGTCTTGGGCTGCGCCGTCGATATCGCGGTTGAGCGCGAACTGCATGGTGATCTGGGAGAGGCCGTACGAACTCGACGACGTCATCGTCTGGAGCGACGCAATCTGCCCGAACTGCCGTTCCAGCGACGCGGTCACGAGGTTCGCCATCGTGTCGGGGTTTGCACCGGGCAACTGCGTCGTCACCTGGACGGTCGGGAAATCAACCTGGGGGAGCGCCGAAACGGGGAGGCCGAAATAGCCAAGCGTTCCGGCCAGCAAGATGGCGATGCTGAGAAGCGTCGTTGCGACCGGTCGTTTGATAAACGGGCTGGAGACACTGGCAAACCCATCGTCGGGCGCGGCGGGAACGGTGCCCTCCGCACGGACGGCGGCGGTGGCGGCTGCATCCAAACGCGGCAGTTCTTTCGTCACTGGACCGAGCTTTCCTGTGACTTGTCGCGCTTGCCGCGCCGCTCTGACTTATCGCGCTCGCCTTCAGCGCGACGGAGCCGGTCGGGCGGCGGGTTGCCGGGAATGGCCCCCGTTTCAGGCGCGGCCGACGTCGGACCTTGCGCCGGAGCTGCAGGGGTTGGGGCCGCACCTTCGGTCCGGGTGATCGTCACGTCGGTTTGATCTTTCAGGCGTGCAAAGCCACTCGTCACGATCGTCTCGCCGACATCGAGACCCTTGGTGAGAACGGCAAGCCGATCATCCTGTTGGGCGACGGTGACGGGGCGCACGGCGACGATTGTTTTCGCGACCTCGCCGCGTTTTGTCTCAACGGCCACGAACACGAACGTCCCCTGCGGGCCGCGTTGTACTGCAGCCGTTGGGACCGTGATCGCGTCGCGTAGCACGTCGACGCGGACACGGACATTCGCGAACTGGCCAGGCCACAGCTGGAGGCGGTCGTTCGACAGGTCAGCCTTCATTTTTACGCTGCCGGTTGTCTGATCAATCTGATTGTCGATAAACGTTAGGGCGCCGGTATCGAGAACAGTTTTGTCGTCGGCGTCCATCGCTTCGACGGACACCGGACCGATCTTTTGAGCCGCTGAAACCTGTGCGAGCTGCTGCTGGGGCAACGTGAACTGGACGGCAATCGGCTTGATCTGCGCAATCGTGACGATCCCCGCATCACCCGACCGAACGAGATTGCCCTCATCGACCAATCGCTGGCCCGTGCGGCCATCAATCGGTGATGTGATGCGCGTGTAGGCCAGAACCGCTTCTGCGCTCGCGATTGCAGCGGCGTCTGACTTGAGTTGCGCCTGCAGCTGTGTGACTTGCGACCGCTGGGTATCGACCGTTTTCTGCGCGACGACGCCGGGGCCGGTTTTGGTGTAGCGATCCAGATCGAGTTCGGCGTTGCTGAGCAGCGCTTGGGTCAACTTGAGTTTTGCATTCGCCTGGTCGAGGGATGCTTGATAGGTTGTGGGGTCAATCAGGGCCAGCAGATCGCCGCGCTTGACGTCTTGCCCTTCGCGGAATTCAACCGTGAGGAGCTTGCCATCGACCTGTGGACGAACTGTCACCGTGTTCATGGCGCGCGCCGAGCCAACACCGCGCAGATAAACCGGGACGTCGGCCAGATTGGCTTTGGCAACGACGACCGGGACCGGTCCGTCCTGGCCAAAACGGCGCCCTCCGCCGCCAGAACTCGCGCCCTGACCGCGTTTGGCTTTGCCGGTTGCATCTGCCGTTTCGGTCGACGGAGCTTGCTGAGACATGCCGAATTTTGCGAGCAACGTATCGACGCGCACCCATTCGAGGGCCGGCACGGAGACGCCACTGTGGTTCAGCGCGGCGATGGCTCCCATCCCCACAACAAGCCCCAAAGTGGCGCGCGTTAACGTGTTCATCTGGTCATGTCCTGGCGCCATTGCACCGATTGAAGGCTTGGAGACGGGTTATCTTAGTCTGACATACTGACATCATGCTTATGAACGTGGTCAAAACGGCGTGGTTCCGGCAACACCCATAGCACCGTCACCGTCTGACCAAGAGGCCTTTGAAATAGCCATGGTTGGAACATTCCTAGTGGAACCGAGCGCCGTGACCGGGTAACTCCAAGTGTCTGTGTCATCCGTCGCATGGGATTGCGTCCACTTCGCCGCAGTTCCCACTGTAACAAGCCGCCAACATCCACGTATCAGATTCAAGAGGTTGCCTTGAACGAACGCGAGCATGAGTGGGCGATCCAAAT
>JBBRKD010000307.1:0-3612 GCA_038218255.1 Hyphomicrobiales bacterium
TCGATGCGGGCAAGACGGTCGCGGGAGGCGGTATCGGGCTCCTTTTTCAGCGCCTCGCGTTCGATCTTGAGCTGCACCGACCGGCGGTCGATCTCGTCTAATTCTTCGGGCTTGCTATCGACCTGCATGCGCAGGCGGGAGGCTGCTTCATCCATCAGATCGATCGCCTTGTCGGGCAGGAAGCGGTCTGCGATGTAGCGATGGGAAAGCGTGGCGGCTGCGACCAGCGCGCTGTCTGAGATGCGAACCCCGTGGTGGAGTTCGTATTTTTCTTTCAGCCCGCGCAGGATGGAGATCGTGTCCTCCACGCTCGGCTCGCTGACGAACACCGGCTGGAAGCGACGTGCCAGCGCTGCATCCTTCTCGATGTATTTTTTGTACTCATCGAGCGTGGTCGCGCCTACGCAGTGGAGTTCACCACGCGCCAGTGCTGGCTTGAGCAAGTTAGATGCGTCCATCGCGCCTTCGGATTTCCCCGCGCCTACGAGGGTGTGCAGTTCGTCGATGAACAGGATGATGTTGCCGCCTTCGGCACCAACTTCCGACAGCACGGCTTTCAAGCGCTCCTCGAACTCTCCGCGATATTTCGCGCCCGCGATCAGCGCACCCATGTCGAGCGCCATCAGCTTCTTGCGCTTCAAGCTCTCGGGCACATCGCCCTGGATGATCCGCATGGCGAGGCCTTCAGCAATCGCAGTCTTGCCGACGCCGGGCTCGCCGATGAGGACGGGATTGTTCTTGGTGCGGCGTGACAGCACCTGCATCGTGCGGCGGATTTCCTCGTCGCGGCCGATCACGGGATCGATTTTGCCCTGGCTCGCGGCTTCGGTCAGATCGCGGGCGTATTTCTTGAGGGCGTCGTAGCTCTGCTCGGCGCCTGCGCTATCGGCCGTGCGGCCCTTGCGCATCTCGTTGATGGCGCGGTTCAGCTTTTCAGCGGTGACGCCCGCTTCGGCGAGGATGCGGCCAGCGTCAGTATTCATTTCGATCACGAGGGCGAGAAGCAATCGCTCGGCGCTGACGAAACTGTCCTTGGCCTCTTCCGACAGCGTCTCGGCGGTGTTGAATACGCGGGCGAGTTCCGACGTGACATAGACTTGGCCGGAACCGCTGCCCGACACCTTTGGGCGCTTGGCCAAAGCGGCCTCGACCGCGCGGTGGGCATCGACAGGGCGCCCCCCAGACTTAACGAGCAGCCCGCTCGCCAGCCCTTCGGGATCATCGAGGAGGACTTTGAGCAGATGCTCGGGCGTCAGCTGCTGATGGCCTTCGCGCACGGCTAAATTCTGAGCTGCCTGGGCAAAGCCTTTTGACCTGTCTGTAAATTTTTCGAAATTCATGGTTCGTCTCCACCTGCTGGCAGCGCCCCGCAGCGACGATGCCGTCTGTGTGCTGTCTTATCGTTTACTGTCTTTGCGGGCCCACGCGGCACCCGCACCAAGGTATCTGGTGATACGGAGGGGTCTGCAACAGGGGTGTGTGGGTCAGAGAGGGACAAACTATGGCGGGCGCGACACTAAGGTCTATCCAGAGCTATCCGATCAAAGGATTATCGCCGCAGGCATGGGCGGAGCTGACGCTGGTCGCTGGGCAGACCCTGCCGCTCGACCGGGCGTACGCGATTGAGAATGGGCCGGGGGCGTTTGATCCAGCTCAACCGCGACATCTGCCGAAGGTGACGTTCTTGTGCCTCATGCGGGACGCCGCGCTCGCGGGGCTGCACACGCGCTTAGAAACATCAACTGGGCTGCATGAGCTTACAATTTTGCGCGGTGGCTCACCTGTTGCGAGCGGCGATCTTCAGACACTGGCGGGGCGGGCAGCGATCGAGGCGTTCTTTGCCGCCGACATGGCGTCCAGCCTGCGGGGGCCGCCGAAGATTGTGTCGGCCACGAGCCACAGTTTTTCCGATGTCGCGGAAAAATGCGTCCACATCATTAATCTGGCGTCGGTGCGGGCGCTTGAGGCAGCGATCGGGCTGACGGTCGATCCGCTGCGGTTTCGGGCCAATTTGCTGGTCGACGGGCTCGAACCTTGGGCGGAACTCGACAGTGTCGGGCAAGCCCTCAGGATCGGTGATGCGGAGCTTTCCGTGTTCAAGCGCACGGTGCGGTGCGCGGCAACCAACGTCGATCCGCTGACGGCTGCGCGCGACGCCGACATTCCCGGTGCGCTCGACGCGCTATGCGGGCATCGCGATTTCGGCGTGTATGCCATGGTGACCAGCGGCGGGACGATCCGGACGGGCGATGTGATCTCAGGCTTTGCGGCGTGACACGAAAAAAGGCCAGCTTTCGCTGGCCTTTCATTGTGTTGAACGGGTCGCCGATCAATCGAGGTTTGGATCGCGGTCGGACGCTGGGGCCACGGGCGGGGCATCATCAACGGTGGCTGCTTCCTTGCGTGGACGGCGGACCGGGCGGCGCAGGAACTCGGGCTGCTCATGCTCGCCCAGCGTTGCAGGTGCTGGCGTGCGTTCGCGGCGCGGCGGGCGGGGAACGCGCGCCACTGGCTCGGCACGCGGAACGTCCGGCTGGTCGCCGATGAATGGCGGTTCCACGCGCGCGACGGGGATGAACGGCGCGTCGGGCTTCGCGGTCTCGCGTGCGGTGTCGGGGCGGGACTCGTGGCTTGGCTCCGGGCGCGCGTCAGACCTGAAGTCGGAACGGGGCTCGGGGCGTACGTCTCCACGGGCCTCGTGACGGTTGTCTGCGCGGTTATCTGCGCGGTTATCTGCGCGGTTTTCAGGCCGGTTTTCAGGGCGGCTGTCGGGGCGACCATCTGGCCGACTGTCTGGCCGACCGTCTGGCCGACCGTCTGGCCGTTGCTCGGGGCGATTATCCTGGCGGGGCTGGCCGGTGTCGCGGTCGCGGAACGGACGGTCGCCCTGGCCCTGCTGGCGGTCGTTGAAACGGGGCTCGCGGGGTGGGCGGTCGCCGAACGGCTGGCGATCGCCACCCTGATTGCGGTCGTTGCGATCGTTCTGGAAGCGCTCGGCGCGGTTGCCGTTGCCGTAATTCTGGCGCTCGTTGCCGCCGTTGTTGCCGCCGTTGTTGTTGCCGCCGTTGTTGAAGCGCTCGCGCTGGCCATTGCGCTCGCCATCGAAGCGGTCACGCGGCTGCTGGTTGTTCTGCTGGTTGTTCTGCGGGCGGCGCTGCTGGTCGTTGAAGCGCGGCTGGCGGTCGTCGAACCTTGGATTGTTGGAATCGCCGCCGCGATTGTTGTCGAATGCGCGCGGCTGCGCCTCGCTTGGGGCTGCCCGGACTGGCATTTCCATCGGCGGCAAGGGCTGCATATCGCGGCCGTAGCTTTCGCCTTCGTCCTCGCCCTGGTCGTCGCCCTGGTCGCCCGCGTCGCCCATGCGGTTTTTCGGCGCGTTGCCGGTGCCGTCATCAGCGCCTTGTGCCTGGCTTTCACGGTAGGCCAGGATGATGCGATTATAGTGCTCGGCGTGCTGGAGATAGTTTTCGGCCAGCACGGGGTCGCCAGCGGTCAAGGCATCGCGCGCCATCGACAGGTATTTCTCAGCGACACCAGACGCCGTTCCGGAAACCTTCCCGTCGGGACCATTGCTTTGATAGGTCCGCGAGATCGGGTTCTGGCCTTTACGAC
>JBBRKD010000308.1:0-3604 GCA_038218255.1 Hyphomicrobiales bacterium
TGGGGTTGGCACCAAAGGCTTGGGCGAAATCGACAAGTTCCTCGCGACAGATTGAGGCGTTCGAGGTGGAGCACGTTGCCGCGAGCATGCAACGGCTTGGAGAAATGGAACGGGGGTGCCGATCCCAAAATGCGCATGCGTTGGCGCGCCGTTGACTGGCTTTGTGGAGTGCGACAGAAGCTCAATATCGGATATTGACACCTGACCCAACCACATCCCCCAGGAGAAACCCACCATGAACGCTCGCCAACGCCGCATCTCCGACAGCGCCAAGTCCCGCACCATCACCCCGGGCGACTCCGTGACTCGCAACGGCACGACCGCCCGTGTCCTGAGCGTCGGCCGCCGCAAACTGGTGGTCAAGCGCAAGGAAAACCGGAAGGTCGACTGGCGCGTGGCTGAGGTCTCGGACGTCCTCGCCGCCGCCTGATCGCCACCGAGCAGCCCTCCAACGAAGCCCGCGTGCAGCAATGCCGCGTGCTCGTGCACTGGAAACGACATGTCCAATACCGCGCAGACCCTCGCTCGCCTGCACGACATGGTGACCCAGCAAACAATGCGGGTCGAGGGAGAAGAACTCCGACTGCCGTTCGGCACTCACCTGGAGGCACTGGCCTTCCGGGAATCACTGCGCGAACTCGTCCGAGTACTCTGCGAGTCCAAGGCAGCGGTGGACCACGGCAGCCGAGCGCCCGAGCAGGTGCAGGACTCGCTGGGCGACGGACGAGCCGACTTCGAAAGCCACATGCGCCAGTTTGGGTACAGCCTGACGCAGTCCGACGGGGACTACGTCGACGGCGAGGTTCGCGGCGCATGGTCGACCTGGAAGGCTTCCCGTGTGGCTCTGACCACGCCGGCCGCGAAGCTCAACTAGCTGCGCCACGGACTCCGGCGGAGTAGTCCCTGCTGACACTCAGCGGGAACGAATAGTCGGGGGCACCCGCACAGCCCTCGCCGGGATGCAGCACGGCTGCAGATGGATTTTTGTCAGAACGCGGCCGAACGCGGCTTTGGAGTGGGGTAGTGGGTGAACTGACCTGCGCCAGCGACAGTTTCCATAGGTACGCGAGCCAGATTTCGAGGCGCCCGGCTGCACGCCGAGTGACATTGTTTTCAGGGCCAAAAGAGGAAGATTGCTCTATGACCTCCTCCCCCATCACCAAGTCGCTGATCGTCGCCCACCGGCAATGTGCATTGCGCGCGTGGATGACGGCGCACACGCCCGACCTCGCCGTTACCACCGATGCCGCCCAAGTGCGCATGGAGCAAGGCGCCCAGGTCGCGAGGGTCGCCCGTTCGCACTTTGCCGACGCCACCTTTGCCCAGGTCTCCACCTGCGTCGAAGCCGATGCTATGGCTACGGCCAACGCCGACCGCTCAACACCGCTGCTGGGTGCAGCGTTCAGCGCGAGCGTTCCGGGCGCGAGCTTGCGGGTTGCCACCCGTGTCGGTGCGTTCCAGAACGAATGCGCGACCAGCGTCTGCTCGGTGTCAGAACTCAAGCAGCACCACATCGAAGACGCCGCCATCGACGTCGCCGTCATGGTGTGGGCCGGACGCGCGCCCAAGTCGTTTTCCATCGTGCACCCGGACGGCACGCTCGCGCTGACGGACAACAGCACCAACGCGATGGCAAGCCTGCTGCGCCAAGACGACGTGTCAGAGCAAGCGCGTGCGCTCGTTCCGAAGGTCGCCGAGTGGGCCCGCGATTGTGCGGACACCATCCGTGGAGCGCGACCGTTCGTGACCGCCGGGGCGCAGTGCTCGGATCCCGTGGCCTGCCCGTTCGCTGGCGTCTGCGGCAAGCCGGCCAAGTCCACGGACGATGCGAACCGCCTTCCGTCCAAGGCCAAGGCGGTGGGCGAACTCGTCGCCGCTGGTGTGACCCGCGTTTCGGCAATGCCGGTAGACGCCATGACGCATGACCGAAACCTGCTGGTGTGGGAAGCCATCGTGTTCGAACGTGCCGTCCTGCGCCCGAGCCTGCGCGATGCCATTCGGGCGCTTCCTTTCCCGCGCATGTTCCTGGATTTTGAGGGAGTGGCGACGGCTCTGCCGCGCTTCCCCGGTGTACGTCCGCATCAGACCATCGGCTTTCAGTGGTCGTGCCACCGTCAGGAACAGCCCGGCGCCAAGCTCGCCCACGCCGGCTACCTGGAAACGTGCGGAGACGATCCCCGCGAGGCGTTCGCGCGCTCGCTGCTGGCGTTCGTCGGCACCGACGGCCCCATCGTGGTGTATTCGCCCTACGAGGCGACGGTGCTCAAGCACCTTGCGGAACACCTGCCGCACCTGCGGGATGCGCTGCTCGCGGTGATCGGGCGCCTGTTCGACCTGCTGCCACTGGCACGTCGCGGCTACTACGCGCCGGCAATGGCCCACTCGTGGTCGATCAAGAGCCTCCTGCCCACCGTCAGCGGCGGCTTCTCCTACGACAGCCTGGATCAGTCGGTCGAAGACGGGGACGCGGCTCAGGCCGCGTACCTGCGCATGATCGATCCGCAGACCCCTGCGGCGACCCGTGCCCGCCTGCAATCCGAACTGGAGTCGTACTGCCCGACAGACACCCTGGCGCTCTGGATCGTGGTGGAAGCGTTCTGCACGATGGAGACGTTCGCACCCACGTGGCAGCCGGCGCCCAAGGTCAAGAAGGGCAAGAAGAAGGGTGCAGCGGCTGACCAAACTCAGGAGGTTGCGGTCTGAGCCGCACTGCTCTGATTGGCGCTTGTGCGCGACTGACTCTGGCCAGGAGAAGAGGGGGTTTGCCTACCTCGGATGTGTGCCTTTGTGGAGTCGCGTTGACACGTATTCTTGACGTATGAACAACGCCGTTTCGCAGGACATTCAAGCCGCCACCCAGGCAACCTACACGGCCATGCGCAAGGCCGGCGCCGTTCGCCGCCGCGATGGCCAACTGAAGATGATCGCTGGCGTCACCCGGGCGGTTTGCAACGCCAAGGATGCGAAGGATGCCAAGACGAAGCAAGCCTCGCCCAAGCGCCTACTCGTGGTCAACGGCGAGACGGGCTGTGGCAAGTCGCTTGGTTATGCCATCGGAGCCATCCCGGCTGCGCTCAAGAAGGGGCTGTCGGTCGTAATCGCCACGTCCACGGTCGCACTCCAAGAGCAGCTTTCCGAGAAGGATCTGCCCGCGGTGGCGGCGTGCCTTCCCGAGATGCGGGTAGCAATCGCCAAGGGCCGGCGCCGCTATCTGTGCCCGGCAAAGACGGATCGCCACATCGCAGAGGGAACGCTCCCCCGCGAATCGAACGAACAAGTCATCCAGTGGGCAGCGAACCTGCGCGCGTCCACGTGGGCGGGCGACCGCGACTCGCTCAAGGAGTCACCGGACGCCAAGGTCTGGCATATGGTCACGACGGACAGCCAGGAATGCCTGGGGCGTTCCTGCCCGAACCTACACGAGTGCCCGTTCGCCAAGGCCAAAAGCCGCGTCGAAGCGGCGAACGTCATCGTCACGAACCACGACGTGCTGCTGACCAGTCTGTTCAAGAACGCAGGCTCGCTGCCTGACCTGTCCAACTGCGTGCTCATCATCGACGAGGCCCACACGTTCCCCGATACAGCTCTGAAAATGATGGAATGC
>JBBRKD010000309.1:0-3603 GCA_038218255.1 Hyphomicrobiales bacterium
TGCCAAGATCATCGGCGACCACGGCGGAGTTATCGAATGCGATAGCGAGCCCAAACGCACCATATTCCGGGTGCTGCTCCCCATGCAGCATTCCAACACGCACAAGCCTTCACCTGCGAGCGTGAGCGCTAAGTCAAGCAAGAAACGCGACTGAGACGACGAAGCAAGGACACCACACGATGGCCCGAGGAACAGTTCTGATTGCCGACGACGACACGGCCATTCGGACGGTGTTGAACCAGGCACTGGCGCGGGCTGGCTACGCGCCACGGGCGACAGGAAATGCGGCAACGCTTTGGCGCTGGGTGCAGCAAGGCGAAGGCGACGTCATCATCACCGACGTGATCATGCCGGATGAAAACGCATTCGATCTCATTCCGCGCATCAAGAAAATGCGGCCCGATCTGCCGATCATCGTCATGAGCGCGCAGAACACGCTGATGACGGCGCTGACGGCGGCCGAAAAAGGGGCGTACGAGTACCTGCCCAAGCCGTTCGATCTGTCCGAACTGGTGTCTGTGGTCGGGCGCGCGCTTGCCCAGCCGGGCCGCAAGCCGCCACGGCCTGCCGAACCATCCGAAGGCGAAGATCTGCCGCTGATCGGGCGGTCGGCTGCGATGCAGGAAATCTACCGGGTCCTCGCCCGCCTTACCCAAACCGACCTCACGGTGATGATCACCGGCGAGAGCGGCACGGGCAAGGAGCTGGTCGCGCGCGTGCTGCATGACTTTGGCAAGCGCCGGGCCGGCCCGTTCGTTGCGATCAACATGGCAGCCATCCCGCGCGAGTTGATCGAGAGCGAGTTGTTTGGCCACGAGAAGGGCGCTTTTACCGGCGCCACGGCGCGCTCGTCCGGCCGGTTCGAGCAGGCCGAGGGCGGAACGCTCTTTCTCGACGAAATCGGCGACATGCCGCTCGAAGCGCAGACGCGGCTGCTGCGCGTGCTCCAGCAGGGCGAGTACACGACAGTTGGCGGACGGACCCCGATCAAGACCAACGTACGGATCATCGCGGCAACCCACCGTGACCTCAAAAACCAAATCCAGCTCGGCGCATTCCGTGAAGACCTGTTCTACCGGCTGAACGTGGTGCCGTTGCGGTTGCCGCCGCTGCGCGAGCGGATCGACGACGTGGGTGATCTCGTGCGGCACTTTCTGCGGCAAGCGGCGCGCGAAGGGCTCGGCCAGAAGTCGATCGAGATGGCGGCCATCGAGCGGCTGAAGGCGCACGCTTGGCCAGGCAACGTGCGTGAGCTTGAAAACGTCGTCAGACGGCTTGCAGCGCTCAACACGCAAGACACCTTGACGGTGCGCATGGTGGAGCACGATTTGACCGAGGTGGGATCGCCGTCGCCGGTCGACACGGGAAGCTCGCCCAAGGACTTGTCTGAACAGATCGAACGCCACCTCTCGACGTATTTTGCATCCTTTGGGCGGGAGCTTCCCCCGCCAGGGCTCTATGACCGGGTGATCCGTCAGGTTGAGCTGCCGCTGCTGTCGGCGGCGCTGGCTGCAACGCGCGGCAACCAGATCAAGGCGGCTGAATTGCTCGGGCTGAACCGCAACACGCTGCGGTCGCGGATTAAAGCGTTGGATATCCGGGTGTTTCGCACGCCGATGCCGTGAGGTGGCTCAAGAGGGAACCTCAGCAAGCCGCTGATCTTGTTGGCTTATTCTGAATAGATGGCTGTTTTAGGCCTAGATCTTTCTCGCGCAAACCTCTTGCGGTTGTCGCGGAAATGTCACAGTTTCTTGCTTGGTTGTGGTCGGTCAGCCCCACACGGTGTGGCCGGGACACGGTCTATCGGTTGCCGGGTGTTGGCAACGTAGCGACCTCAAGGAGAAACAGCGTCGGCATGACAGCGCCTGACACAGCATCCGTACCCCGACAGAAGGGCGCCGCGCGAGCCACCGCGCTGCTCGACCCGAGCGACCGCGCGTTCTGGATCGGGCTTGTGGTTGTGGTGGCGTCGCTCATTTCGGCGACCGCGACCTATGCCATCCTCACCGGGCTGACGCCGGTGGCACCGCGCGGCGACGTTGTGGTCGCGACGCTGTTCATCAATGTGCTGCTGATCATTGCGATGTTTGCGACCATCGCCTGGCAGGCGACGGGGCTCGTGAGGGCGTGGCACGACAAGGTGCCCGGTGCGCGGCTGCACGTGCGGATCGTCGCCCTGTTCTCGGTGATCGCAGCGCTCCCGGCCATTCTGCTCGCTGTGGCTGCGACCACCACGTTTTCGCGGTCGCTCGATGGGTGGTTTTCGTCCAAGACGCGGGAGATCATCGACAACTCGGGACAGGTTGCGCAGGCCTATCTGGACGTGCATGGCCAACTCATCAATACCGATATTTTGAACATGGCGCGCGATGTGGACGCGTCCGTTGAAACCGAAGGTGCACTGGATGCGGCGGCGCTGCAAAAGCTCCTGCTGGCGCAGGTGTCACTGCGCGGGCTCGCCGTCGGCTATGTGATCGACGGCGACGGCAAGCTCGTCGCGAGTGCGCTTGACGACGACAAGCTGCCGTTCCTCAGGCCACCGATGGATGCCATTTTCAAGGCGCGCTCCGGCGTCGTGCCGCTGCTGGACAGCTCGTCAACGTCGCGCGTGTATGCGTTGGCAAAGCTCGCCCGGTTGCCCGATCGCTATCTTTACGTGGCGCGCGCGGTCAGTCCGTCGGTCGCCAGCCAGATGCGGCGCACGCAACAGAATGCGGACGAATACTACCGCCTGCGGCAGGTCTCCAAGAACCTCAAGATCGCGCACGGGCTCATGTATTTCATGATCTCGATCACGTCGCTGCTGGTCGCGATCTGGGCTGGTCTTTGGTTTGCGGCCCGCTTCGTTGCTCCGATCCGGCGCTTGATCGAGGCAGCCCAGGAGGTGTCGAGCGGCAACCTTGCGGTGGCGTTGCCTGAAAAACGCGGCGAGGGCGATCTCAGGCGGCTGTCGAAGACGTTCAACACCATGACGCGGGAATTGAAGACCCAGCGCGACAGCCTCGTTGCCGTCAACGATCAGCTGAACGAACGGCGGCGCTTCATGGAAGCAGTTTTATCGGGCGTGTCGGCTGGCGTGATCGGCCTCGATGCGGACGGCACCATCACGCTGGTCTCGCGCTCGGCGCAGCATCTCCTTGGCATGACGAGTGCCGACCTCGTGCAACGCAAACTCGCCGATGGCATTCCAGAATTTGGCGCGCTCCTCGCCAAAAGTGCGGAACAGGGGTTCAAGCCACGGGCACCCGATCAGGTGGTGCTGATGCTCGGGGCCAACGAGCGGACATTCGCGGTGCAGGTGACGCGCGAACAGGCGGGCGCTGGCGACGTCGGGCTTGTGGTGACGTTCGACGACATCACAGAACTTGTTTCGGCCCAGCGCACGTCGGCGTGGGCCGACGTTGCGCGCCGCATTGCGCACGAGATCAAGAACCCGCTGACGCCGATCCAGCTTTCGGCTGAACGCATCAAGCGCAAATACGGGCCGCAGATCACGACCGACAAGGACATCTTCGACAAACTTACCGACACGATCTCGCGGCAGGTCGGCGACATAAAAAGCATGGTCGATGAGTTTGCGTCGTTTGCCCGTATGCCCCAACC
>JBBRKD010000310.1:0-3583 GCA_038218255.1 Hyphomicrobiales bacterium
AAAACAGCCCTGAAGCCGTTGCTGCCGCAACGAGCTTTGAAACAATGGCAGCTTGTTCGCTTTCGCGCCGAACAGCGCCAAGCGGCCGGGCGGCCGCTCGACGAGGTGTTTGGCGAAATCTATGAGCGCAATCTTTGGTCACCGCCTGATGCTGCCGTTGGGACCTATCATTCGGGCCCTGGTTCGCGGCCGGAGGTCACGGCGGGCTACGAAGCGTTTATCGCCCGATATCTTGCTCAACATCCCGAAATTGAGTCGGTCGTCGATGTCGGATGCGGTGACTTCCAAGTTGCCAAACGGACGCTCGCGCGGCTGAAGCGCCCCGTTCGGTATGTCGGCTGCGATATCGTTTCGAAGGTCGTGAGCTACAATCAGGCGCATCACGCGATCCCAAACCGCGTGTCGTTCCAGACCCTGAATATCGCGACGGACGCTCCTCCCGTTGGCGACATCGTGTGCGTGCGGGAAGTGTTCCAGCACCTCTCGAACGCCATGATCCATTCAGCGCTCGCCAATCTTTCGACGAGGTTCAAGACCGCGATCATCACAGAAGCTGTCATGAGAACGCCATCGGCACCCAACCTCGACATTGTGAGCGGGTATCGGACGCGCGACGGTTTGAACTCGGGGGTCTATCTCGATCAGCCGCCGTTTTCTCTGCGCGTGATCGAACGATACGAGGATCGGGTCCGGGATCACGACAGCTTTGTCACGCTGGTCGTTGAACTTTGAGTGAAGTTACGGGTTGCGGTTGTCGGTTGCTGGTTGCCGTCGGCAGGCGGATCGTGGCATTCCAAGCTCATCGTTCGAGCGAAACCGGAGTAGAAGCCGATGCAGTTCCTCAAATGCGCGCCGCTGGTGCTCGTGACATGGCTCGTGATGATGTCACAGATCGCCCAGACAGCGACTGCTGGTCCATACCGGTCGCGCGACACATCTGACGGCTACGTGACGACGGAAAGCCGGTTCGGAAACGGGACGGTTTCTGGGCCAGTGCGTCAAGGCCGGATGGGTCGGGAAGTGCGCTTGCCTGGCGGCACCTGGGAGCCGTGCAAGCGGTCATGTTCGGAGGCGCTGCGCGTTGCCACCGTTGACTTCTGGTATGCCCATGGCCCGAACGCGGTCGCGCCTGAATGTGGCGTGTTTGGATGCCTGACGTTGCGCTATCCGCGCTGAGCAGCTCTCGCCCTATCCGTCTGCCGCTCTGCGGTCGCCATCGAAAATCTCGCGAGACTCTCGCGGGTCGGTCTCACTTTATGTAGGGGTTGGTCCTGCGTTCGAGGCCGATCGTGCTGCCGGGGCCGTGCCCACAGATGAAGGCATAGGCATCGTCAAGGACCAGCAGTTTGGTTTTTATGGCGTGGATCAATGCGTCGTGGTCGCAATAGGGGAAGTCGGTGCGGCCGATCGATGAGCGAAAAATCACGTCGCCGACGATCAGGAACTTCTGCGCCTTGTGGACGAACACCACCGAGCCCGGCGAGTGGCCAGGGCAGTGCAGGATTTCAAACGTATGACTGCCGACGCTGACCGTTTCGCCCTCGTCGAGCCAATGGTCGGGCGTCACATTACGGGCTGGGACGTTATAGCTGCGCGCTTGCGACTCCAGATTGTCGAGAAGCACCTTATCGGCCTTGTGGGGGCCCTCGATCTTCACTTTCAGCCGCTCACGCAGTTCGGCTGCCCCGCCCGCGTGATCAATGTGCCCGTGCGTCAGCAAGATCTTTTCGGGCAGCATGCCAACCTTGTCGATACCGGCCATGATCTGATCGATGTCGCCGCCTGGATCGACGACCGCGCCGGCCATGCTGACGTCGTCCCACAGCAGCGTGCAATTCTGCTGGAACGGCGTGACCTGGATGATGGCTGCCTTCAGGCTCGATGGCTTGGCGGACATTTTGGTCGGTAGGGTTTCGGCCATCGGATATCCCGCCATCGTTAAAACAGCCGTTGACCTAACCCACTCGCGCCGTGGACACAAAACAAAAACGGGAGCGCGAGGCTCCCGTTTTAAGATGTGCGACCAGCGATGAGACCCTTCAGGCGGCTACGTGCTCGTCGCCTGGGTTGCGCAGGACATAGCCGCGGCCCCAAACGGTTTCGATGTAATGGTCGCCGCCGGTCGCTGTTTGCAGTTTTTTGCGCAGTTTGCAGATGAACACGTCGATGATCTTGAGCTCGGGCTCGTCCATCCCGCCATAGAGGTGGTTGAGGAACATTTCCTTGGTCAGCGTCGTGCCCTTGCGCAAGCTCAACAGCTCAAGCATCTGATATTCTTTGCCGGTCAAGTGAACGCGCTGGCCGTTGACTTCGACGGTCTTGGTGTCGAGGTTGACCTTGAGTTCGCCGGTTTCGATGACGGACTGTGAATGCCCTTTTGAGCGGCGCACGATCGCATGGATGCGGGCGACCAACTCGTCCTTGTGGAAAGGCTTCGTCATGTAATCGTCGGCGCCAAAGCCTAAGCCGCGGACTTTGTCTTCGATCTGGGCGAGACCGGAGAGGATGAGAATTGGGGTCTGAACCTTGCTCACGCGCAACGTCTTCAAGACTTCGTAGCCGCTCATGTCGGGCAAGTTCAAATCTAGTAAGATGATGTCGTAGTCATACAGCTTGCCCAGGTCGACGCCCTCTTCGCCCAGGTCTGTCGTGTAGCAGTTGAAGCCTTCCGACTGCAGCATCAGTTCGATGCTCTGCGCCGTTGCGCTGTCGTCTTCGATTAAAAGGACTCGCATCGCGATTCTTCCCTAATGGCCGTCCGTGGTTCGACCTGCTGCCGCCCTATGCCCAAATCACGCACTGCTTGCCCAACTCTTCGTAGGACATTACTTGCCAGAGGTTAACAAACACTAATGAAGTCTTGCAGTGGCGATGAAATTGGAACGCGTCACGCCCGAGCACCCAATGATACGGCATGACAGTGCGGACGTGGCCAACCGAGCCTCGTTGTGGATTCGCGCATCGCAACATGCTTCTCCCCGAATCGGGGTCTAACAGAATTCGCAGCGGTGCCCTAGGCCAGTTCGGCATTTTTGTGGCGCGCGTCGCCCGTCGGTATCAAGAAACAAGTATTGTATTGCTTTACCGCACCTTAAGAGACCTATGCCAAGATCTCGTGCGAGGCAGCTCGCGCGCGCGATCATGTTGTAGCGGGCACGCACCTGCGGCAATGCAAAGGGTTGCAAGCGCAATCCGTCGCAGTACTTTCACTTAGTTAGGGTTGCTGGCACGGATCTTGTAAAGGTTTCTTCGTAATGGTTTCACCTGGTTAAGTCCTCTCACGCAACTTGCATTACTTGCCGACCGGGACTGCTGCGACGTCGCCAACAGGCGACAAAGCAAAGATGACATGCCGAAACCGTTGTTCGAATTTGTATGGGGTATCGAACTATGAAGGCCAGAGAATCAGCGCTCCGCACCAAGCGGTTCGAAGCAGACGAGCACTCGAAGAAAGTCGCCAATCTGGAAGCCATGATCCGTGACTTCCAAGGCATGGCGGCCGATCTGGATCGCCAGATCCAGGCTGAGGAAGAGCGCACGGGCGTAAAAGACAGCGCCCATTTTGCCTATTCGACATTTGCAA
>JBBRKD010000311.1:0-3575 GCA_038218255.1 Hyphomicrobiales bacterium
TGCCGTAGCGATTGCCGAACACGGTTGCGCCCTCCAGCAGATCGCCGCGCGCGTCCATCGCAGCATACCCGTCAGCGGTCGTGAAATAGTAGTCGCGGCCTTCAACCTCGCCAGGGCGCGGCGCGCGCGTTGTCACCGAAACCGACATCGTGATCGCCGCATCGCCAGCCAGCAGCGCGCGCGATAACGTCGTCTTACCAGCGCCTGACGGCGACGACAGCACCAGCAGCAAGCCCCGGCGATGGATGGGATTAATCGGCGAAGCTGGCATCTTATTCGACATTGGCGACCTGCTCGCGCATCTGATCAATCAACACCTTCATGGCGAGCCCGCAGCGCGAAATCTCGGGATCGTTCGCTTTCGAGCATAGCGTATTGGCTTCTCGGTTAAACTCTTGCGTGAGGAAGTCGAACTTGCGGCCCACAGCCGCCTCTTCGGCCAGCAGATCGCGGGCGGCCGCGATATGCACGCGCAGCCGTTGCAGTTCTTCCTCAACGTCGGCGCGCGTCGCGATCAGCACCGCTTCCTGATGGAGCCGCTCGACGTCGAACGTGGTGCTGGTCCCTGTCAAGCGCGCGATTTGGTCGGCGAGCCTGCGTCCGATGGCGTCCGGCGTGCGGGCGGGCGATACGGCGACCTTTGCAACCAGCGTTTCGATCTCGTCGATTTCGGCCGCAAGAATGGCTGCGAGCCGCGCGCCTTCTGCAGCCCGGTTGGCAATGAACGCTGCAAGCGCGCTCTCAAATGTTGAAAACATCTGATCAAGCCGGGCGGCTTGCTCCGCGTCGGTTTCGGTCTTGTCTGCGACTTCCAGCACGCCCCGCAACGCCAACAGACCTTCGGTCGACGCTGGCGGCCCGCCCGTAATCTGGCGCACGCGCTCTGCCGCCGCGACGACCTGCACGAGGGCGGCCTCGTTAAGCCGGATTTCGGGTGCCGACGTTGCCTTTTCGAGAAGCGCTGTCACCTGCAAGCTGCCGCGCGACAGCGCCTTCTGAGAAGCCTCTCGTATCCGTGGTTCGAGGCTGTCACAACCGCCCGGCAAGCGACTACGGACATCGAGACCGCGCCCGTTCACCGCGCGTAATTCGAAATACCAGCTGGCGGCCCCAAGCGCCCCTTCGGCGCGGCCAAACCCGGTCATGCTCTTCATATGAGGCCCGCCCATTCAACTGTGTCCGCGCAGCTATAGCGGCACCGCGTCGAAAAGCGAACCAGCTGCGGCGAACAGGGCTTAACGCAATCCGTTCGACCACGCGGCGAGCCTGCGACCGATTTCGGCCCGTGCAGCAACAAGCATCATTCCCAACCGCTCGCGCTGTGGACGCCACGCAATCCACGTCCGGTTGGCCCAGCGCTTAACGGCGACCCGCACGGCTCGGCCCGTGCGCCAGACCGCTGACGCCCGGATGTGAGCAAACATCGCGTCTTTCCAAGGCATGAAGCGCTCGTAGCCAGCCTTGAACCACGCAATCTCCATCAGCTTTGGCTGGGTCAGCATGAAAACGCGCGCGACCACCGCCGTGCCTGCGATCTTGGCGGCCGCAATCAAACCCACGCCGACCACAGGGTGACCGGTTGCAAACAGGTAAAGCGCGAGCAGCTTCAAGGGGAACAGGCAGACGGCGGGAGCGGCAAACAAGGCCAGTGCGCCATAGGGCGGCAGGGATTGCACCCAGGCTTCCAGCCGCGCGAACACGAGATATTTCGAGAGGCCCGCCAAAGCGCGTTCAAGCGGCCCCCAACCCCATTCCAGGAACAAGACCACGAGCGCGGCAACGGTTTGTGCGATCACGACAGCCGCCGTGCGCAGCGGCCCGCGCGCAAACGCGACCGCCCCGACCCCGGCCTGCCGCAGGCGAGGGCGCGCCGCCGCCCAGGCCTGGGCGCCAAGGCGCTGTGCACGCGCCACAAGTTGCTGCCACATCATCGGGTCAGATCGTCCGAATGCCAACGACCCCACGCGGGCCGTCGCTCGCCATAGTCTAGACCGCCAACCGTCAGATTCGGTTAACGCCCCACCCTAACCGTTTCTAGGTCTTGTGTTTTTCGTATGGCCCGGAAGCTCCATCTGACGCACCATCTGTCCAGCCCATCAGAGCAATCCCGGTCATCACCAGGACAAGCCCCGCCGCCTGTGCCGCGTTCACCTGCTCCCCGAGCCAGACAGCCGAGCCAAGCGTCACCGTTACGTAGACGAGCGCTGTGAGCACAAACGCTTTCGACAGCGCCGTCCTCTGGAGGATCACGATCCACAGCGCAAATGTTGCGAGGTAGCTCCCAACGGCCAAGGCAAACACCGGCGAATGCAGCGCCGCCCAAAGCCACAGCGGCCCGAATTCGACGTTGGCCAATGGCTCGCTCGCGAGCTTGAACAGAAGCTGCGTTGCGCTACCAACGATCAGGAACCCGAGCCAGAGCGGCACATCGCGCATCATGCCAGACCTGCACTTGCCGTCGCCAACAGCGCCACACCCGCCGTCACGAGCCCGCAGCCCAACCACTGGACCGCCCCGACCTTTTCCGCAAACAGCCAGCGTCCTGCGAGCGTGACACCGATAAAATTTAGAGCCGCGATCGGGAACGCGATCGAGAGCGGACACAGCGAAAAGATCCGGAGCCAGATCACGGTCTCGACCGCAAAGATTGCAACGCCCGTCATCAACCAGCGGTCGGCAAGCAGCGAACGCGCGAACACCGTGAGCCCGGATTGCCCGGCATCCGGCAACCGCCCCGCGCCGAACTTGAAACACACCTCTCCAGCGACATCGCAGGCAATCGAGATCGGAAACAGGATCAGGAGCTCAGGTGCCACTGGGTCGCCCGCGATGTTATCGTACAGCCGTCGGCACTTTCGCATCGGCTGGCCGCAGTGCGCCAGCCTTCTGTGCAGCCTCGAGAGCCATCGCCAAGTCTTCGCGGGCTTTCTCCGCCTGCCGCTGGCGATCCCACAGGCTCGCATAAAGTCCGTTCTTATCGATCAGTTCCGCATGCGTCCCCTGCTCGGCGATCTGCCCCTTGTCGAGGACGAGGATCGTATCGGCGTGAATGATCGTCGACAGCCGGTGGGCAATGACAAGCGTGGTGCGGTCCTTGGCGACACGGTCGAGCGCGTCTTGGATTTCGCGTTCCGTATGGCTGTCGAGCGCACTGGTCGCCTCATCCAGCACCAGAATCGGCGGACCTTTGAGGATCGTGCGAGCAATGGCAACGCGCTGTTTTTCACCGCCCGACAGTTTCAACCCACGCTCGCCGACCATCGCCTTATAGCCTTGCGGCAGCGTTCGGATGAACCCGTCGATCTGGGCGAGCTTGGCCGCATCATAGATCTCTTGCTCGGTCGCAGCCGGCCGACCGTATTTGATGTTGTAGAAAATCGTGTCGTTAAACAGCACGGTATCCTGCGGCACCACGCCGATGGCAGCCCTGACCGACTGCTGTGTCACGTCACGGATGTCCTGCCCGTCGATGGTCACCGCCCCCGACTGGATGTCGTAAAACCGAAACAAGATGCGCGAGATCGTCGATTTTCCAGCCCCCGACGGGCCAACGATCGCGACCATCTTGCCGGCTG
>JBBRKD010000312.1:0-3564 GCA_038218255.1 Hyphomicrobiales bacterium
CAACGTCCTCGCCGATTATGCCGACCTGCGTCGCCGCCGCTACCGCAGTCTCGCGACGTTCCCCCGCTTTGGCCGCGGCTGGCTCGCCCGCGTCGAGACCGCCCTCCAGCGCGCCACGGCGCTCATCGCCTCATCTCGCCCGTCCACCGAAAAAAAAGGAAAACCTCCCATGATGAATACAACACCTATGACCTCGCCTGCACCGAAGTGGTGGGGTCACTCGCTCACCGTTTGGGGTGCCGTTGTCACCGGCCTCACCGCCGTCCTCCCAGCCCTCGCACCAGCCTTCGGCCTCGACGTCTCTCCCGACACAGTTCACACCGCAGCCGACCAGGTCTCCGCCATTCTTCAGGCGACCGTCGGCCTAGCCGGAACGATCGCAGCAATCTTTGGCCGTGTGCGCGCAACCCAATCGCTCAGCCAGCGCAGCGTAACGCTGAAACTTTGAGCGCGCATTCAGTCGCCATTCAGTGGCGCACCCCTATGCCGTGTCATGAAACGAACCCTGAGCATTCGCGCGCGACCCCTGTCGGTCCTTGCCCTCCTATGGGTTTGGGTGCCTGCGCAGGCCGCGGCTCAGACGGACGAGTGTCTCACCGACTGGGGGGCTGCGAGTGTTATTGTAAAGGCGAACGCCCTTGTTCCCTTAGCCGATGTAGCCCGGCTTGCGACGGCCAAGCTCGGCGGCGAGATCGTGCGTTCGGCGTTGTGTGAAACACCAGCAGGGCATGTTTACAGGCTGGTCATGCGCGATGCGCGCGGTCAATTGACAACGATTACGGTCGATGCCGCTCACCCTTTTGGCCGTTGACGGGTTGCGCTGTTCCACACAAACGCCCTATCGTCGTCGCAGACCCTACGCTCAGCTCTCAACGAGGAACTTCACAACCGTGCGCGTCCTGGTCGTCGAGGATGATAAAGACTTGAAGCGTCAGCTCGTCACGGCGCTGAGTGACGCTGGCTATGCCGTCGATAGTGCATCCGATGGCGAAGAAGGGTATCACCTTGGCGATACCGAACCCTACGACGTGGTCGTCCTCGATATCGGCCTGCCAAAGATGGACGGCATTTCCATCCTTGAGCAATGGCGCCGTTCGCAGCGCAACATGCCCGTCATCATCCTCACCGCGCGCGACCGCTGGAGCGACAAGGTCGCTGGCATGGATGCTGGCGCCGACGACTATCTCGCAAAACCCTTCCACATGGAAGAACTGTTGGCACGCATCCGTGCCCAGGTGCGCCGCGCCACCGGCCACGCCACGTCTGAAATCGAATGCGGCCCTGTTCGGCTTGACACCAAGTCCGCCCGCGTCACCTGTGACGGCCAGCAGATCAAGCTGACTTCTCATGAATACCGTCTGCTCGCCTATCTCATGCACCACAACGGCCGGGTCGTCTCGCGCACTGAACTCGTCGAGCACCTGTACGATCAGGACTTCGACCGCGACAGCAACACGATCGAGGTTTTCATCGGCCGCCTGCGCAAGAAAATTCCCGCCGACATCATCCAGACCGTGCGCGGCCTCGGCTACCGGGTGAGCGACCAGCCGGATGCGACTTAATTCACTCGCCTCGCGTCTCTTCGCCACCACGTTCGTCTGGACGCTCGTCGTTCTGCCACTGGCGGGCTGGCTGATTTATTCGCTCTACCGCGATGATGTGCAGGTTGGGTTTGACAACAACCTCATCAAGCTGGTCGATGGCATCAACATTGACGCCATGGCGACCACCAGCAACCAGCCCGACGTACCCGTCAATCGTTACGAGCCGTTGTTTGAAGTGCCGAACTCCGGCTTCTTCTGGCAGATCAAACCGCTCGACCTTCCAGACGGCCGCAAGCTCGTCTCGCCCTCACTTGCCACCGGCGCACTGCCCTCCCCCTATGAACTCCAGTTCCCAGCCGACAAGACCGGCAAGCGCTGGATGAACACGACCGGACCGCACGGCAAAGCGATCCGTATTGTCGAAGTTGTCAATTCACTTGGCTATCAGGCCGACACACCCCGCTATTCGATCCTGGTTGCTGGCCCCTATGATTGGATCGACGATCTCGTCTCACATTTCCGCTCCCGCTTGTTCGTCGCGCTCACGCTGGCGGGCCTCGGGCTGCTCGCCGTCACGACCGTCCAAATCAGGTTCGGGCTTGCGCCCTTACGGCGCATCGAGAAGGGCCTCGCCGCCGTCCGCTCGGGCGATGCCAAGGAATTGGCCGGCGATTTCCCAGTTGAAATCGTCCCATTGCAGACCGAGCTTAACGCGCTGATCAAATCCAACCAGGACATCGTCGAGCGGGCCCGGACTCAGGTCGGCAATCTGGCCCACGCGCTCAAAACGCCACTGGCCGTGATCACGAACGAGGCGGATGATCAAAAAACCGAGTTTGCCGCTAAAGTGAGCGAGCAGGCCCAACTGATGCGGGATCAAGTCACGCACTATCTCGACCGGGCGCAGATGGCGGCGCGCGCCAATGTGATTGGCCGAGCGACGCCGATCCTGCCGGTCGCTGAACCGCTCGTGCGCGCGCTGGAACGCATTCATCGCGAAAAGGCAGTCGTGATCCACGTCGCTTGTGCGGATTCATTGAGGTTTCAGGGCGAAAAACAAGACCTTGAAGAAATGCTCGGCAATCTCCTCGACAATGCCTGCAAGTGGTCCCGTTCAGCGGTGTGGTTGACCGTTGCGCCGGTGCCCCCCGTCCACCGCGCGCCATCCCGTAGGCTGAGCGTCACGGTCGAGGACAACGGGACAGGTCTCTCAGCCGATCAACGCGCCAAGATCGGCACCCGCGGCACCAGGCTGGACGAGGCCACGCCTGGCTCCGGCCTCGGGCTTTCGATCGTCACCGACATCGCCAATTCCTATCGCGGAACCATCGCGCTTGATGCGTCACCCCACGGTGGGCTTCTGGTCCGCCTTGAGTTGCCGTCCGCTTAAACGCTCTGTCTGATTGGTCTCTATGGCAGTTTCGCTCTATTGGCCTCGCCTGAGACGAATTTCCGCCCGAATCCCGCGTCACTGGCATATCAGGTTGTAAAGTCCTGACGTCGCGACGGGTCGTGCCTGTCGGGAACGTGGGCGTGCATCCGGTCCTGTGACTACGGCTAAGAGGTTTTTGATGCGCCTTCCACTCGTCGCCGTCGCCGCGCTTATGGTGTCACTGGGTCTGAGCGCCTGCAGCGGTAACAGCAACATTGCCAAGCAAGACAGCGGCCTCGCGGTTGGTGCAATCGCAGGCGGTATCATTGGCAATCAGGTCGGCCGCGGTAAAGGCAACGTCCTTGCAACCGTTGCAGGCGCCGTCATCGGCGGGATCGTCGGTAGCGAAATCGGCAAGTCAATGGACCAGCAGGACCGCGTGCTCGCCCAGCAGGCCGAACTCACAGCGCTCGAGCGCGGGCAATCGGGCGTCTCCACAGGGTGGCGCAATCCCGACAACGGCCGCTACGGCGAAATCGTTCCGAGCAAGCCCTACCGTCGCGGTCCAGATGATTGCCACGATTACACCCACACGATTTATATCGACGGTCGCCCCCAGACGATGCGCGGCACCACCTGCCGCAATCC
>JBBRKD010000313.1:0-3557 GCA_038218255.1 Hyphomicrobiales bacterium
CACCGGCAGATCGGTCAGCGTCATATGGAACGTGCCGCCCCACGCGCGGTCGATCTCGATGGGGGCGACGCCTGGAAAACTCTTCGCCAGCAGCGCTTCAAGCGCGCTCAAAACCTGCGGCGGCACCTCGAAGCTGCCACCCGTCATCTCGCCGAACTTTTCGATGCCGCCAAACAGCAGCCGCCCGCCGTGCAGACGGTAGAACACATACGCGCCGTTCAGTTCGACCGTGAAAATCCCCGACTTCGCGATCACAGTCTGCGTCGCCGCATCAAGCGGCTTTGACGCTACCATGAAGTTCGACACGACCTTGGCTTTGGGTTGCTCGGGCAGACCGACAGATTTGGTGTAGGCGTTGGTACACATCACGACGGTGCCTGCGCGCACCACCTGGCCATTGCCTAGCGTGATCCTGGCACCGTCTGCATCCTCGTCGATGTGGGCGACGCTCGTGCCTTCAAAAATTGCAGCGCCGAGTGCGCGGGCGTGCCGGGCGAGCCCCTGCACCGTGCCGAACGGGTTGACCGTGTGGCACGCCATCATCAGACGATCGCGCTTTTGCGCCCCGCCGTGCGCCGTTAATTCATGCGTGACGCCAGCCGCCGTCAGGATCGTGCTCAGCGTGTTCAATCCGAGCCCCGTCAACGGTCCGGTCGCCTCGATTGCGAGCTGCTCGTCGCGCACTTCGGATTCTGGAATGTGTTGCGCAAGCCAGGCGGCCTTGCGATCGATCATCGTGCGCAGCGTGCGGATCGCCCAGGCGTGCTCGGCGTTGCGGTCGGCTGATAGCAGCCACACCGGTGCCGCCAACGGCGACATCAGTCCGCCGGCCCGGCCGCTCGCGCCAAAGCCCGCAAAGCGGGACTCTAGCACCGTGACGCGCGTGGTTGGTGAGTGTTCGAGGATCGCAACAGCCGTCGACAGGCCAGCCAATCCGCCGCCCACAATCACAATATCGCTGTCCGTCGGCTGATCCTGGAACACCGCGAGCTTTGCCCCGCAGCCGTCCCGGTGCCAGTGGCTCTGGTGCGGGATCGTTCGCTGTGTTCGCGGCCGCGCGTCCGTCTCGGCATCAAAACGTGCGAGGGCGAGGGCCTGGGCCATGAAACGCTCCGTTATCCCGTGGGGGCTGTTGGAGCATTTGTAGAAGTGGGCGCAGGTTTGGGCTGTTCCGGCGGGAACAACCTGGGTGCTGGATGTTGTGCGAGGGCTCCTCGCCCTCGCGCTCCCCCTCAAGGTCTGCGATCCTGAACCCGCACGTTTGATCCAGAACGCAAGGGCTGAGTTTCAGCCTTGAACCTCTCAGTTCGACGTTTCCAGCAACCGGCGCGCCACCACCTGCGCCTGGATTTCGGCGGCACCCTCGAAAATGTTCAGGATGCGCGCGTCGCACAGCACGCGGCTGATGGGATATTCCAGCGCAAATCCGTTGCCGCCATGAACCTGCAGCGCGTTGTCGGCATTCGCCCACGCGACGCGCGCGCCCAGCAGCTTGGCCATCCCCGCTTCGAGATCGCAGCGCTTGCCCGCATCTTTCTGGCGCGCCGAGAAATACGTGAGCTGGCGCGCGATCATCACTTCTACCGCCATCATCACGATCTTGTTGGCGACGCGGGGGAACGCGTAGATCGCCTTGCCGAACTGGTGGCGGTCCATCGCATATTTCAGCGCGAGATCCATTGCGGCTTGACCGACGCCGACCGCGCGCGCCGCCGTCTGAATGCGGGCCCCTTCAAACGTATTCATCAGCTGCTTGAAGCCCTGGCCTTCGACGCCGCCGAGCAGGTTTTCGGCTGGCACTGGGAAATTGTCGAACGAGATGTCGTATTCCTTCATCCCCCGATAGCCGAGCACTTCGATCTCGCCGCCGCTCATACCGTCGGCTGGGAACGGCGTCTCGTCTGAGCCGCGCGGCTTTTCCGCCAGCAGCATCGATAGCCCGCGATGGCCTTTTTCATTTGGGTTCGTCCGCACCAGAACCGTCATCACGTCGGCGCGCACCGGGTGCGTGATCCAGGTCTTCTGGCCGGTGATCGTGTAGGTGTCGCCGTTGCGCACGCCGCGCGTTTTGAGTGATGCCAAATCCGACCCCGTGTTGGGCTCGGTGAACACGGCGGTCGGCAGCATTTCGCCGGACGCGATCTTGGGCAAGAACTTCGCCTTTTGCTCGGGCGTGCCGTTGTGCAGGATGAGTTCGCCCGCAATTTCCGAGCGTGTTCCCAGCGAGCCGACGCCGATGTAGCCGCGCGACAGCTCTTCGGATACGACGCACATCGCTTCTTTGCCAAGGCCGACGCCACCAAATTCTTCGGGCAACGATAGGCCGAACACGCCGAGGTCGGCGAGCTTCTGGACAACCTCGAGCGGGATGTACTCGTTTTTCAGGTGCCATTCGTGGGCGTGCGGCACCACTTCGGCGAGCGAAAAGCGGCGCATGGTTTCGACCAGCTCGCTGTGGATGTCGTCGAGGCCCGAATTTCCAAACGTCGTCGCGTTCGGCTGATCAGCGATCAGTGTCGCAAGCCGCGCTTTCACGCCGTCGCTGCTGCCAGCCGTCATGAGATCGGCGACGGCGGGTGTGTCTTCAAACGTGCGCACGGCCTCGCGCGGGATGCCCATGGCTTCGGGGCGCACCACTTCGCCCTGGTTCATCGGGATGCCGCCTGCGATCTGGGCTAGATATTCCGCAAAGCCTGCGGCCAGAAGCAATTGCTCGAACTCGCCATATTGGCTTTCGGTTTCGAGCTTTTCGGCCCAGGCAAGCAACTGGCGCAAGCCCTCAACCGTCGTTGCCAGCCACGCCAACCCGTGCGCCGAATGCTGTACCGGATCAATATCGCCGCCAGCGGCTGCGATCTGCGCGCGCACACCGGTCTTTGCCAAAGCAAGTATCCGGTCGGCGGCCGCGAGCGCCTCGTGGCACCGCTCGTTCAAGCGATCGGCCGCAAACCGGAAGGGCTCGGCTGCAATCTTTCGAGCGGCGATGTTCATGGAAGTCTCCTAGGCCTTGGCTGCAGCGCAATATTCAGCGCTCGTCATGGCGTTATACTGTGGGCAACAGCACAACGGCGTCAACGGCCTGGGTGGATCAGCCAACCGTGCGCGCTTGCGGCATTTCGCGGAGGAACTGAGCCGACCGCGTCAGCGGCGCCGAATGGCGACGCACGCTTCATCTCGCAGCTGCACCCAGTTCGGCTCCAGGTCCGCCATCAGTCGTGGGCCAGTGGTTCCCGCATGCGCCGCAGCGATCGGCCGCGCGGTTTCATATTGCGGTGCCGCGCACGGCGGCAGCATGGCGATCCGATCGGCGAAGGAGCGCACGTCGTCTCCTGCCGTGACGGCTGTCTCGACCGGTGTCGCAAGCGCCGCCAGCGCGTCGGTCAGGTGGCAATAGGCGCGGAAGTTCGCATCATTCGCCCACAGGACCGATGACGTTTCGTCTGTGATCTCACCTCGATCGGCCTCAAGCAGGGCGATGGCCGTAAACGCTGGATTGTTCACCAGCACCATGCGGACCAGTCTGCGGGCCTCATGGAGCGCTGCGATGTGGCGGGCGA
>JBBRKD010000314.1:0-3554 GCA_038218255.1 Hyphomicrobiales bacterium
CTGGGCGATGCGCAGGCGCTGGCGCAGCGCTGGTGGCAACAGCGCAAGAGCTGGAGGAACCGCGTCGGAAAAATAGCGTGCGCCCTGGCTGCCGCCAAACACCAGAAGTTTGAACGGCTGGCTCGGCTCGGGGCGCCAATAGAGTTTGCGGGCAGCCTCGATGACGATGGCGCGAACCGGATTGCCGGTGTGGTGGACCTTGGCGAGCAGCGCGCCGTCGATGCCTTGGGTCGTGGCGAATGAGGTCGCGATGGCGTCCACGCGACCCGATAACATTCGGTTTGCGCGCCCGAGGATGGCGTTCTGCTCATGCACGATCGTTGCGATCCCGCGCAATTTGGCGGCGAGCAGCGGCGGGAACGTCGGATAGCCGCCAAAGCCGAGCACGACTGCGGGTTTCACTTCGCCGAGCAACTTGTGGGCGGCAGCAACCCCCCGGCTCAACTGGATCGCTGCAAAGGCTGCCTTGATCGCGCTCCCGCCGGTGCCTGAGGGAACCGAATACACGTTGCGCGCCGGGAACCCGGTGCCGTAGCGGTCGCCGCGATGGTCGGTCACGAGATCAACCGCAAACCCGCGCCGGGTCAGCACTTCGGCGAGCGCGTAGGCTGGGAACAGGTGACCGCCCGTACCGCCTGCCGCGAGCATGATAGAACCCGACCCGCTCATGTTGGTTTTACATCCCCCGCGACACTCGTTTCTCGCCTCGTCGCGACTAAACGCGGCTTTTTGAGGTTGGCAAGCGTGATCGTCTTGCGCGTCAACGCGAGCAGCATGCCAAGCGTCAGCGACACGGCGATGGTGGATGATCCGCCTGCGGAAATAAACGGCAATGTCATGCCTTTGGCGGGAACGAGACCCACGTTCACCCCCATGTTGATCAGCGCTTGTAGCGCAAACAGCATGGCGAGCCCAAAGGCTGCGAGGCGGTTGGCGCTATCGGTGTCGTTGCCCGCGCGCGCCACTGCCTTGAGCGTGATGGCGGCAAACAGCGCCAGAAGGGCCAAGCAGGCGATGACGCCATATTCCTCGGCGACAACGGCGAAGATGAAATCGGTATGCGCGTCGGGTAATACCGTTTTGATGGTGCCTTCGCCGGGGCCGCGGCCTAACCACCCGCCCTGCGCGATAGCCTGCAGCGCGCGATCGACCTGGGAGTTATCGCCTGCGGTGCCGAAGATGTATTTGGCGACCCGCGCGCGAACGTGGCCATACGTGACGTAGGCTGCGACGCCACCGGCTGCTGCCAGCGATGCGATGATCAGGGCGCCGATGCGAGGCTGGCCCGAAATCCAATAGAGTGCGCCCCACACGGTTAGGATCAGGATGGTCTGGCCGACGTCGGGTTCGGCGACGATCAGACCCGCCACGAGTGCTGCCATCGCGCAGGCAAGTGGCAAGGCTGGCATTTCGGGCGTGCGCTTTGTTTCGGCAAACAACCAGGCCGAGAGCACGATAAAGGCTGGTTTCACGAACTCGGACGGCTGTAGCGTCTGGCCAAGGATCGGCAACCAGCGTCGCGCGCCATTGATATCAGTGCCGACAATCAGCACGGCAACGAGGCCTGCGAGCGCCAGCGTGAAGACGGCAAGTGCGAGTTTGCGAATGCCGTTGGGGGATAGAAACGACACCGCGATCATCAGCGTTGCGCCAAGGCCCACAAACAGCACTTGCCGGGTGACAAAGTGATAGGTGCCGAACCCGCGTTTCATGGCGATGGCGGGGCTGGCGGCCAGCGAGAGCAGGAGCCCTGTGCCCATCAGGATCAGGATCATCGTCAGCATCTGGCGGTCGACGGTGAACCACCATTCGGCGAGCCGCGAGCGATCGGTGCGGGAAAAGCTCATGGTTCTGTGCCGCGCGGGACAAAGCCCGGCAGACCGGTGACGAGCGTGCGAAACGCGTCGCCGCGCTGTTCGAAGTTTGCAAACTGATCGTAGCTTGCGCACGCGGGCGAAAGGAGCACGACGGGCGTTTCCCGGCCTGAGGCTGCGGCGTCGGCTGCGGCGCGGGCGACGGCGACATCGAGGGTGACGCAGGGGATTATGGCCACGTCGCCGTCGAGGGTTTGGGCAAACGCGTCGGTGGCTGAACCGATCAGGTAAGCTTTCACGATCCCGGGAAAATATCGGCGCAGGCTTTCAATCCCGCCGTCTTTGGGTTTGCCACCGACAATCCAGAACACGTTCTGCGGAAACGACAGCAGGGCTTTTTCTGTGCTGTCGGCGTTGGTGGCCTTGCTGTCGTTGATGAACAGCGTGTCGCCCACGCGGCCGATCTCTTCCATGCGGTGAGGGAGGCCGGGGTAGGTGCGCATGTAGCGGGCGATGGTCGCCTCGTCGAGAAACGACGACAGGGCGGCGAAGGCTGCCGCCGCGTTTTCGCCATTGTGGCTGCCTCGCAGCGTTGGCACAGCGGTCAGATCAACAATGCATTTGCTATTTTCATCGCATCGCAGCAGGCCGTTCTGCACGTGTATGTTGGCTGTTTCCGCGCCGGAGATCAGCGTCACGGCATCAAAGTTCAACGTTGCGCTCTCTGTGGCGGGCCGCCGTAAATACTTCCGTGCCGGTTGGAGCCCGACGACACGTAAAGAAGCATTCTCCAGTAGCTGGAGCTTGAGTGCAGCGTAGCTCTCCATCGTGCCGTGGCGGTCGAGGTGGTCGGGCGTGATGTTGAGCAGAACGCCCACGGTCGGGTTGACGCTCGGCGTCAGATCAATCTGGAACGAGCTCATCTCGATGACATGATACCGGCCCTGCGCAGGCGGCTCCAACGCCAGGATTGGCACGCCGATGTTGCCGCCCATCTGCACGTCGCGCCCAGACTCGCGCAGGATGTGGGAGATCAGCGCCGTCGTCGTGGATTTGCCGTTGGTGCCGGTAATGGCGATGAACGGCGCGTCGGGGGCCAGCGCATTGCGTTCGCGGCAAAACAGCTCGATGTCACCGATGATATCAATCTTGGCTTCGCGTGCTTTCAGCACGACCCAATGTGGTTCGGGGTGGGTGAGAGGCACGCCTGGGGCGAGCACGAGGTCGGCGAATTGGCTCCAGTCGGCGATGCTCAGATCAACGAGCGGGATGCCAGCTTTCTCGGCGGCCGCGCGGCCGTTTGCGCCATCGTCCCAGGCGGCGACCGTTGCGCCGCCAGCGATCAGCGCTTTTGCAGTTGCGATCCCCGATCCGCCCAGGCCGAACACGGCGACGGTTTTGCCTGCGGACGTTGTAACAGGGATCATCGTGTTGCTCTGCCGCTCCCGCTGCGCGACGGGCGACCGCCCGTGCCCGTCTAGGGGAACGCGTTCCCCCAGACCCCCTCCCTTTTCGGGCTTTGGGGGATACGCTGTCGACCTTACCCGATTCGCTTAGCGCAGTTTCAACGTGGCGAGGCCGATCAGGGCGAGGATGACCGAGATGATCCAGAACCGGACGACGACGGTCGGCTCGGACCAACCTTTCTGCTCAAAGTGATGGTGGAGCGGGGCCATACGGAAGACACGCTTCCCCGTCAGATTGAACGACACAACCTGGATGATGACGGACGCCGTTTCC
>JBBRKD010000315.1:0-3544 GCA_038218255.1 Hyphomicrobiales bacterium
TGCCACCCAGGCGCGTGCTGGCACCTGCGCCCCCGCTCCAGCCGCTCGGCGCCGAGCGCCATCGCACCCCGACGGCGCAAACGACTGCCGCAAACGCCTTCCCGCTGCCCCGTCCCGCCAATCGCCCGGCCCGCCTGCGACCAGCCCGCCAACCAGCGACCCTGCGCACGGCTACCCAATAAGCAGCCACCCTGTAAACCGCCGCGCCAAAACACGCTCAGCTAAAAACGCGCGCCGCCAGCCATTGCGCGCCGCCCCCGGGTTTGCTTATACAAACCCATGACATCACCCAAATTTCAAAGCCCGCCAGCCGTGCCGCCAGCCGCGCCAACCTCCGCGCCCATGGACTCCCCTTGCCGCAATCTGTGCCATCTCAATCCCGCCACCGGGCTCTGCGATGGCTGTGGTCGGTCGGGGCAGGAGATTGCGAGCTGGGCCCGCCTTACACCAAGTGAGCGCCGGGCCATCATGGCGATTCTCCCCGCTCGGATTGCGCGCGTCGAGGCTCAGACCGCCTCGCCCCCGCTTGGATAACCAGACAGGATAACCTGCCATGGCCCCGTGGAGCGACCCTGACACCAGCACGCTCGTCCTGCTTGCAGCGTCGCTGATCTTCCTCGCGTTCCTCCTCCCAGGCCTCCTGTCGAGCTACCGCGGCCAGCTCGCGCGCGGCCTGACCCACGTCGCCCTCTGGATCACGGTTTTTCTCGGCCTGATCGCTGCCTACGCCTATCGCGATGATGTCGCGAACGTTGCCGCCCGCATTTCAGCCGAACTGGTTCCCGCAGGCCAGGCCGTCAATGTCCAAGGCCCCGAAGGCGAGCGCGCGGTGCGCATCCGTCGCTCGTCACGCGGGCCGTTCGTGGCCCGCGCTTTGGTGAACGGCGTCGAGATGCCCATGCTGGTCGACACGGGAGCCTCAAGCGTCGTTCTGAAATCGTCAGATGCCGAGCGCGCGGGCATCGACCTCAAGACCCTCGCCTTTACGGTCGCCGTCGAAACCGCCAACGGCTCGACGTTTTGCGCGCCCGTTCGCATTCGCCAGATCGCCGTCGGCGGCATCACATATGCGTCCGTCGAAGCCCTGGTCGCCCAGCCCGGCAACCTCAAGGAGAGCCTGCTCGGTATGAGTTTCTTAAAGCGTTTGCGATCTTATGATTTCACGGGCGATTTCCTGACGCTGCGGAGCTGACGGCTCGCGCAGCCCACAGCCCAATCTGCACTCTGGAGTCGTCGATGGAGTTCGAAGGTCGCCAGCGCCATCTGCTCAGCGAAGTCGCGAGCTGGATCTTTGTCGCCGTGGTCTTGTTCCTGGTCGCGAAGAACTATGGCGAGATCCGCCGCGTCATCGCCGAAAACCTCACCGGCAAACCCGTGGCATCCAGCCTGCGCACAGCCCCCGGCACGATCGCAGCCACCGACCGCCCAGCCTCCAGTGCAGTCTCCAGTGCAGCCTCAAACGACGGCGTCGAATTGATCGCTGACCGCTCAGGCCATTTCGCAGCCTCTCTGGAAATCAACGGCCGCGATGTCGAAGCCCTCGTCGATACCGGGGCGACCATCGTCATGCTCACCTACGAAGACGCCAAGCGCGCCGGGCTGTACCTGCGCGACAGCGATTTCACGATGCAAATGCAAACCGCGAACGGCATCTCACGGGCAGCCCCCGTGACCTTGGAACGCGTCGCTATCGGGCCGATCATGATCCGCAACGTCCAGGCGGGCGTTGCCGAGCCCGGCGTCCTGCGCAGCAATCTGCTCGGCATGTCGTTTTTGAAGCGGTTGCAGTCGTTTGAGATCCGCTCCGGTCGTCTCCTCCTCAAAGACTGAGAACGAACCCCGTCGCCGTGCCCAAACGAAAACGGCCGAGTCTGCCTGCGCAGACCCGGCCGCAATCACGGCACTTTTCAATTATCACACCACGTGGCAGCGCGCACCAAGATACTGGGCGAGAAGCTGATTGTAGCGATCAGCGTCGGCCTTCTGCGCCGGCGATAGCTTGCGTCCGGCAGCCTGGGCTTCAACCGACCCCTGCACACCGCGCGACACCATCTTGTTCAAGTCGCCCTGAATGCTCTGGCAGCTTGCGCCCGGTGGCAATGGCTTTGCACCAGGGTCGCCATTTCCCGTCGGCCCACTAGCACACGCAGAGACGAGCAAGGCCGTCACGCAAAGCGCTTGGACCGGTCGCAGACCACGGCGTGTAAATCGTCTGATCTTCTCAACCAACACATGTCCTCCAACACAACCCCAGCGCGGGCGACAAAGATTGGGATGACGCCCGTTCACTGCCAGCCCGGCGGTTTATCGATCAGCTTTGATCGACACATTAAGGCTTTGCGGCAGCTGCGGCTGCAGCAGGTGCTGCTTTCACGGCGGACGCGGCCGATGCGACTGTCGCTGGCGTCACGGCGGGCGCAGCCGATGCCGACACCGTTGGCTTGTACGTCGAGCACTTGCCCTGGAAATCAACGTTGGCCTTGTTGAGCTGGTCAGCCTTCACGAGTTCTGCCGTCGTCATCTTGTATTTCTTGAGCGACGCCTTCTCGATCTTGTCGGGGATGCCCTCCTTGCGCAGGCCATCGATCTGGCTGGCAAGCGTCACGCACACTGGGTCAGCCTTGGGAGCAGACGCAGGCGCAACCGAAGAGGTGGTGAGGTTGGCGCTGTTGCCAAACAGCGAGGGCGTATCGGCGCAACCGGCGAGGAACGCTGTTCCTGCGGCGAGGGCTGCGATCACGGAAGAACGGATCAGCATGGGTTCAAGTCCTTTTACTTCGATTGTCAAAAAACGCGGAGAACCAGTGAAACGGCTCTAGTCCCTGGCCTTGGCCCCGGCAAGGCTGGTGGTCGAGGTTAGCCCCACCCGCGGGTGTACCCTAGCCACTATACTGTGGAAATACCGCGGTTGTGCCACGACAGTCACATTCTGTTGCGCTTCTCGCAGCATTGCCAGCGGGTTGTAGCGGCAGCAAATAGGCGCAGCGGCGCCGATTCGGCACACAGCGGCCCAGGTGCTGGCGATGAGGGGCTGGTGCTGGATCACCCGTCCAGAATGCAATGGCCTACCGGCGCACGATCTGATCTCGCGGATCGGCAAAGCCGAGCACATCGCGGGCGATCTCTTCGATCAAGTCAGGTGCGGGATGATCAGCCGACAGAAGCGCCACGTCGCGGGCGAGATGGGATCGCACGGCCTCGAGGCTCTTGATCTCGAACTCCAACACGCTGGAGCGATCGATCAATCGTGTGCGCGCCTCGAAGCCGTGTCGTCCATTCAGACTATGATAGGCAAAGTAGGTCGTGATCGACAGGCTCAAAGCAAGCACGGGGAGCTGTCGGAAAACGCTTCGCCTATGGTGGGGATGATATCTCACGCTGCACGGTGTTCGATGTGAAAGCTGAACCGACAAGGAACATGACCCCACTGTGCCGGGACAGCCTTAAGGCCGGGTAAACCTCACCGATGAATTCAACGCCTACGACGTGCCACGCATGGCGCCGCGCATCACCGAACGCCCGGCATATCGGGCCGCCGTGCCCA
>JBBRKD010000316.1:0-3530 GCA_038218255.1 Hyphomicrobiales bacterium
TTGGCGATCGAGGCCATTGTGCAGCGCATGCAGCTTGACGAAAACGGCAAATCGCAAACCGCGAAGGCTGGCGATGAATTCCTGCTGATGCCGCCGATGGCTTTAATTCCACCCGGTGGAACGCAGAACTTTCGCGTGCAATGGCTGGGCGATCCAATGATCGAGGCAAGCCAAAGTTTCTACATCTTCTTCAATCAGGTTCCGGTGAGAATGCCCAAAGATCACAAGGGCGTTCAAGTCGTCGTGAGCATGGGCGTGATCGCCAACGTCGCGCCAGCCAACGGAACGCCAAATCTGCAAGTGGTCGCAACCGGTGTTGTCGTCGACAAGGGTGGAAAGCGCCATCCGACGTTGACGGTCTTCAATCCATCGAATGTCCACGCGCTGTTGCCGCAGTCGACCGTTCGTCTGGCCGGAGGCTCGTGGTCTGAAACCCTGCCGTCGGGTTTGCTCAGCGAGCATCTTGGCAGCGGGCTCGTTCAACCAGGCAAGCGGCGCAAGTTCGTGCTTCCCGTGGAAGTGCCAGCCAACGTCAGCGCCATCCAAGCCAGCGTCGAGATGCGCCCTCAAAAGCGCTGACCGATCGGCCTGCGTTTCTTCGCGTCACTTAGGTTCAGTTGCGTCGGTTCAGTTGCGTCCAGTGCCCAGCCTTTATGGAGCCAACGCACGTGGCGAGCCGCCACTACCATCCCTGCATGCTGCAGCGGTCGGGCCTTGCCCGGCCGCTTCTGGCGTTCTGGGCGCTTCAATATCTCTTGCCTGTACTATGCCTGCTTTTTGTTACGAATCCCTTACACTCAGCAGAATATGAGTTCGTCAAGCCCATAATCAACCGCGTCAATCAGACCGGACGGGTCATCACGCTGCCGCTGCCGCTGAAGGATGGCGAGACGCTGCTTGGCGATGTGATCGCTCGCGTCAATCCCGACGACTCCGTCCTGATCAACCTCGCCGATCTCAAACAGCGTCTGCAATCCACGCTCAACGGCGGATCAAAACGCGCCCTCGAACAGATGGCATCCCCCGGCGGGTTCGTCACGATCGAGAACGTCAAGGCGGCTGGCATCAACCTGACGTTCGACAAAGGCCTGCAGGAGTTGCAACTCGCCGTCGCAACCGACCTGCGCTTGACGAGCGAAATCAGCGTGGGCGGACGCTCCGCAGTTCCCGTCAGCAGCGTCCTCAGCCAACCAGCCAACGTGTCGGGCTATCTCAACATCTCGTCAGGCATCGACTATGTGTGGGCACGCGACACGCCAGGGGGAGCGCCGTCCCAGCTGTCGGGCCTCGGCCAGCGGATGGGCTTTGAAGCCGTGGCGCGTCTCTACGGCATCGTGACGGAACATCGCTTTCTTTATGAGGGCGACATCGACGCCAACGTGTGTCCGACCGGCGCACGCTGCGTCTATCAGCACGAGCCAGGGTTCAAGCGGCAAAGCTCGCGCGTCGTCTACGACATGCCCCAGTCGCAGTTGCGCGTGTCGGTTGGCGACACCGAGCCACTGGCGGCCCCCGTCCAGCGCTCCGTCGAAATGCTCGGCATTTCGATCGAAAAATCGCCTTACCAACTTGCGCCTGGCACGGTCTCTGGCGCCACAGCGCGAACCCAGCTTCGCCTCGACCGGCCATCTGAGGTCGACGTGATCGTCAACGGCGTCGTCGTCCAGCATCTGCGCTTGCGGCCGGGCACCTACAATATTCGCGATCTCCCTCTCGCGACCGGGGCCAACGACATCAAACTGTCGATCGTCGACGACACCGGCGCGCAGCGCGCCGAGACCTTCTCGACCTTCGGAGCGGGCAATCTTTTGCCTGCGGGCCTCAGCGAATGGGCCGTGACGGCTGGCGTTCCTTCCTACCTGCGCGACAATGAGCGGGCCTATGTTGCGGGCGAATCCATGGCCTCGCTCTATGGGCGCTATGGGTTGAGTGATTTTGTAACCGGGGAAGCCAACGCCCAGGCCGACAGCCGGGTCGCGATGGCAACCATCGGTGCAAAAACCTCGACGCCTTGGGGCGCCTTGGGGGTCTATGGAGGCGGATCGACCGGCGACCTGGGTCAAGGTCTTGCTGGCGGCTTCAATTGGGACGTCCTTGGCTACACCGGGATGGTGGCCGAGAGAGCTGAGAACTTCAGCCTCGCTGCCGAATATCGCGGCAAAGGGTTCCGCCGTCCGGGCGATCTCTACACCACCGCATCCGGCATTCTGTTTCCCGAGTTCAACTACTGGCTTTACGTCAGCGCAAACTATTCAACCAAGCTCGACGACAACATCGGGCTTGCGTTGTCGGCCCGCTATCAGTTCGCCGACGACAAACAGCCGACATTCTCCCCGTTCACGATCAAGGGCGACCGTTACGGCGCCGACGTCACGCTATCGCGCGCGCTCGGCACAAACGTGCTGGGAAGCTTGCTGGTGGGCTATTCAAACGAATCCTATCTCCGACTTTCGCCTGACATAGCAGAAACAGCCAAACCGGATTTGCGCGTCGGCGTGCGGTTGAGCTTCCGACCCGAAGACGCAACCAGCGTCACCACCGGCTATGACAGCCTCAATCGTCAAAGCACGGTGTCTGCGTATCGCGCCGAGGGCAATGGGATCGGCCGATGGGATACATCGCTGAATGTCCAGAACCTTGGCTACGCCGATACCACGAACGCGAGTGGAAGCCTTGGCTACTACGGCAACCGTGGCGAGGTGACCCTGTCGCACTTTACCGATGCGACCGGGACCCTGTTCGACCCCAAGAGGGGTGCGGACGTAACCCAACGCACCTCCCTCCGCGTCGGTGCCTCCGTTGCCTTTGCCGACGGCGTCGTGGCCGTTGGTCCGCCGATCCGCGGTGGCGCGTTCGCTATTGTCCATCCCCATGACAGTATCGCCAGCAAAGACGTGATCGTCGGCGACACCGATACCGTTCGCGCCAAGGCCGACCTGTTTGGGCCCGGCGTAGTCACCGATGTGCCAGCCTATTGGCCGACCTCGATCCCCATCGACGTCGCCGATCTGCCGCTTGGCTACAGCCTGGGCGCGGGCGCCTTCGATCTGCGCGCCAGCTACCGGGCAGGGTACCTTCTTGAGGTCGGCTCGGCGTACTCGGTCTCCGTCGTCGGCCTCCTGGTCGACGCGGACGGCGGACCCATTGCGCTCTCAAGCGGCACGGCGCGATCGGTCGAAAATCCGGCCAAGATGATCGCCGTGTTCACCAACGGCGCAGGCAAGTTCGGCGCCGAAGGCATGGCACCGGGGCGCTGGATCATCGAGATGGCAACCGACACGCCGCTTTCGTTTTCGCTGGTGATCCCCAAGGACGCACAGGGCCTTATCAAGGCTGGAACGCTCAAGCCGACAGGAGACAACGTACGATGACGCGTTCCCGCTTGTTTTTGGCTGTGACGGCGATGCTGGGCTTGCTAGCTCAAAGCTCCAACGCGTCGGCCGTGTGCAACGTCAATGCCGCCGGCATGACCATGACGCCAGGAACCGCAAGCACTGGAACTTACACGGCACCGACGCCGCCGACCGCGC
>JBBRKD010000317.1:0-3529 GCA_038218255.1 Hyphomicrobiales bacterium
CATGTCGCCGCCGAACTCGGTCTCACCCCCGAGCCGACGGCAACTCAGATCATTCCACGCGACCGGCATGCGATGTTCTTCGCGGTGCTTGGCGTGATCGCTTCGTCGATCGAACGGCTCGCGGTTGAAATCCGCCATCTCCAGCGCACCGAGGTTTTGGAGGCTGAGGAGTATTTCTCGCCCGGCCAAAAGGGCTCATCCGCCATGCCGCATAAGCGCAATCCGGTGCTAACCGAAAACGTCACGGGTCTAGCGCGCATGGTCCGCGCGTTTGCTCTGCCTGCGATGGAAAACGTGGCACTCTGGCACGAGCGCGACATCTCGCATTCTTCCGTTGAGCGCATGATCGGGCCTGATGCCACCGTCACGCTCGACTTTGCGTTGATGCGGATGGCGGGCGTCATCGAAAAGCTTGTCGTCTACCCAGCCACCATGAAGCGCAATCTGGACAAGCTCGCAGGGCTGCACAATTCCCAGCGCATCCTGCTGGCCCTCACCCAGGCCGGGTGTTCGCGTGACGATGCCTATGCGCTCGTCCAACGCAACGCCATGAAAACGTGGGAGCACGGAGCAGACTTCTTAGCCGAATTGAAAGCCGACAAAGACGTGACCGCCCGCCTGAAGCCGTCAGACCTCGATCAGATGTTTGACCTTGGCTACCACACCAAGCAGGTCGACACGATTTTCGCCCGTGTGTTTGGACTGACATCCTGAACCACAGTTGACAGACGATCTCAAGTCGGCCCATCCTGATACATTGCAAAGACAATGTGTTATGGAGTTTTTCTCATGCGTTTCTCAGTTCTGGCAGTAGCCGTCCTGGCCGTGGCGTTGGCTCCTGTCAGTTCAGCGCGCGCCGACGCCTTCGCGGCCGCAACTGGCATCGACTACGACGGCACCGGCGTCGAACAGGGCTCCGAGTGGTGCCGCCGGAATACGCTGTCAGGCGCCAAGAGCTGCGCGAAGGCCGCGTGTGAACGGGCAGCCGATCAAGACTGCGAATTGACCGTCTGGTGCGAGCCTGGATCCTGGACCGGCGTTGTCGTCATGGAACGGGCTGGCAGCAGTAAGCACGTCGCGGTTTGCGAAAAGGCGTCCCGCAATGCCGCACTTCGCGCCTTGAAAGATGCCTGCCGCGCCTATCGGAAGGACAAGCCGTCCGCCTTCCAGCGGTGCAAGGTGGATAGCCTGATCAGCCCCGACGCTGAGACGAGCGAGCGCAACGTCGTGACTTGGAAATACAAGAGCGGCGACATCAAACAATAGACGCCGCCACCGCCTGGTTATCACCTGGATGATTTTTTCAACGGCGCCTGCTAATATCGCGTTGGAGAAAGTGGTCACCATGAATGATCGCCTACAATTGAGCTTAGACAAGCCGTCCTTCTTCCGCTGGGTCGTGGACCAGGAGGGACGCTTCGAGCTTGAGAACGGGCGGGTGGTCGACGTGACGGCGGCAACCAAACAGCACAACCGCATTGCGAGTAACGTCCAAGGCGAGATCAGGCTCCAGCTTGATCTTGACGTTTGGTCGGTGCTTTCAGCCGACATGGCCGTCGAAATCGGTCCCAACATCCGGTTTCCTGACGTCGTTGTCGAACGTCTCGACGCCCCCGGCGGCGCTCTTGTCGCGGAACACGCGGTCATCCTTGTCGAAGTCCTGGCCCCGTCGTCCGTCGGTCGCGATATGCGGATCAGACACGCTGAATACACGCAGCTTTCAGCGCTCCACGCCGACATCGTCGCGAGCCACGACGACGCGCGCCTGTGGGTCTGGCAACGCGCGGATGGCGCTACGGGCGCGTTTCCCGCCGAGCCCGTGGAGATCACAGGTCTTGACGCAACACTCGCGCTCGCGGGCCACGGGCTGACCCTGCCACTGGCCGCGCTCTATCGCGGCGTGATCAGGTAACGCTGCCGATGCGCACGGCCGACGCCGACATCCTTATCATCCCCGGCTGGTCGGGCTCGGGCGAAACCCACTGGCAGACCCGCTGGGAACGAAATCTCAAGACCGCGCGGCGTGTCGAGCAGGGCGACTGGATCGCACCAAACCGCGCAGCCTGGGCGGATGAGATCATTTGCGCCATCGCGGCCAGTCAGCGCCCCGTGATCCTGATTGCTCACAGCCTCGGCGTGATCGCAACCGTCCACGCGCTGCAAGCGGTCAGCTTAGGCAACGTCGCGGGCGCATTTTTCGTGGCACCAGCCGACGTGACCGAGGCGGACTCCTGGCCAGAACCAGGGGGGCACCGGTTCGATGCGCAGGCCTCGGGCTTCGTCCCGCTCCCGACCGCACGATTATCGTGCCCGAGCGCCCTCGTCGCCTCGACCAACGATCCCTATTGTCGCTTCGAACGAGCCCGCGACCTTGCTGCCGCCTGGGGCTCGACGCTGCTGGAGGCGGGTGACGTCGGCCATATCAACGTCGATTCCGGACATGGACCTTGGCCCGAAGGCTTGATGCAGCTCGGGTGGTTTCTCAAAGGACTGTGAGACCGGCCAGCGGTTTGGTCAACGCTGGCCGGGCACGTGACACACTGCGCAGATGTCTCAAACGCCACTTTCAATCTGCTTGACGGCGTCGGCGAGGAACTCGCCCATGGCTTTGCGCACCTCGGCGTCACCAACCGCGACGCCCTTGGCCTTGAAGTCGGCCATGACTTTGCGCACGACGTCGTCGTCGCCAGCTTCGGCTAAGTCTGCCTTGCGCACTTCCTTGACGTATGCGTCAACCGCATCGCCCGTCATTCCAAGCTTTGCCGCCGCCCACGCGCCAAGCATCTTGTTGCGCCGCGCCTCCGCCTTGAATTTCAAGTCCGCATCGTGTGCAAACTTGTTTTCAAACGCTTTTTCTCGGTTGTCGAAGCCTGCCACGTCACCCTCCGGTTGTCTTTAATGGTCAAACGCACCCACGACGGTCTGGTTGTAGCACCCATGATCGGCGTCGGTGATCCCGTTGTTCACTTAGCGACGGTGAGATTGTTTCTCAAGTCGCGTTCGGCTAATGTCACGGCGATCCGATCCAGGTGGCGCAGCAGCCGAACGCGATGTTCGCGTCTGTCCGCTGCAACCCCCGCCTCCCGATGCGATAGGTTATCGAGACACAGGTGATCGAAACGACGTGCTGCGGCCTGGCCGGACTGCGGTACGATGACACTTTCCGACGGCAGAGGACGAGACATGAACAGGCGCCGCCGCGTTTACGAAGGCAAAGCCAAGGTGCTCTATGAGGGCCCTGAACCGGGCACGCTCATCCAGCATTTCAAGGATGACGCAACAGCGTTCAACGCGCAGAAGCGTGCCGTCTTTGAGGGCAAAGGCGTTCTCAACAACTCCATCTCCGAGTACGTGTTCGTCAAGCTCGGCGAGATCGGCGTGCCGACGCATTTCATCAAGCGGCTTAACATGCGCGAGCAGTTGATCCGCGAAGTCGAAATCGTGCCGCTCGAAGTCGTGGTGCGCAATGTGGCGGCGGGGTCACTCGCCACGCGCCTTGGCTTGGAAGAAGGCACCGCGCTGCCGCGCT
>JBBRKD010000318.1:0-3528 GCA_038218255.1 Hyphomicrobiales bacterium
GCGTCATGCCACCGACGAGCACGACCTCGTCGACTTCGGCGGCCTTGAGGCCAGCATCCTTCAAAGCCTTCTCACAGGGGCCTTTGGTGCGGGAAATGAGACCATCAACGAGGCTTTCGAGCTTGGCGCGCGTCAGCTTCATCGTCAGATGCTTGGGGCCCGACTGGTCGGCCGTGATGAACGGCAAGTTGATTTCGGTCTGCTGCGCGCTCGAAAGCTCGATTTTGGCCTTTTCAGCCGCTTCCTTCAGGCGCTGCAGCGCGAGCTTATCTTTCGTCAGGTCGACGCCCTGTTCCTTCTTGAACTCGGCAGCCAGGTAGTCGACGAGCCGCTGGTCGAAGTCTTCGCCGCCCAAATGCGTGTCGCCGTTGGTCGACTTCACTTCGAACACGCCATCCCCAATCTCGAGGATCGACACGTCGAACGTGCCGCCGCCGAGATCGTAAACCGCGATCGTCTTCGACTGCTTCTTCTTGTCGAGCCCGTAGGCAAGGGCTGCCGCCGTCGGCTCGTTGATGATGCGCAGAACTTCGAGACCGGCAATCTTGCCGGCATCCTTCGTCGCTTGGCGCTGGGCGTCATTGAAATAGGCCGGAACCGTGATCACGGCCTGCGTGACGGGTTCGCCAAGCTTGGCTTCGGCCGTTTCCTTCATTTTCTGAAGGATGAACGCCGAAATCTGCTGCGGGGAATAGGATTTGCCGTGGCTTTCGACCCACGCGTCACCGTTCGGCCCTTTGACGATTTTGTAGGGCGCGTTCTTCTTGTCTTTGTCGAGCACGGGGTCGTCGAACCGGCGACCGACCAAGCGCTTGATGGCATAGAACGTGTTGGTTGGGTTGGTGACCGCTTGGCGCTTGGCTGGCAAGCCCACGAGCCGCTCGTCGTCGTTGGTGAACGACACGATGGATGGCGTGGTGTTTGCGCCTTCGGCGTTTTCGAGCACGCGAGGCTTAGACCCTTCCATGACGGCCACGCACGAATTCGTGGTGCCGAGGTCGATGCCGATAACTTTGCCCATAAATTCTATTCCTTGTTGTTTGGCAGACCGTTTGAGACCCGCGTTCGTTGCAGCGTCCCCAAGCCTCAGGCATATTGAGGGTGTGCGGTCCCCGGTGTTGAGTGGGAGAGCAATGGAGCCTGAGCTTATATAGGAGCGCGGATTTCGGGCCGCAACCGGCGGCGATGGATGAAAGCCCGGCTTTGGGAGAAACGTTGTGTCGCAGGAGAGACAACCAGACGCTCCCACGGGTAAAGCTCTCCCCGGTTTGGCCCATCACCCGTCATATTTCAAGCCCGACGCCCAGAATGCCCTCATCCGCGCTGTCGCAGCCATCGTCGCGCACGCGCCGCTGTTCCAGCCCGTAATGCCCAAAACCGGCAAGCCCTTTTCCGTGCGCATGACCAATTGCGGCCGACTGGGCTGGGTGTCCGACCAGCAGAGCTACCGCTATCAGGCGACCCACCCAGCGACCGGTCACCCCTGGCCGCCCATCCCCGACATACTGCTGGCCCTTTGGCATGACCTGTCGGGCTTTGGCGGGGATCCTGAAGCCTGCCTGATCAACGTCTATGGCGCGACCGGCCGGCTTGGCAGCCATCAAGACCGCGACGAAGAGGAGTTGGCGGCCCCCGTTATTTCAGTCTCGCTCGGCGATACCGCCTCGTTCCACATCGGTGGCGTGGCGCGCACAGATCCCAAAGCACCGCTGCGACTGGGATCGGGCGATGTGCTGGTCATGGGCGGCGCGTCCCGCTTGGCGCATCACGGCGTTGATCGCATTCTCCCTGACACGTCCTCGATCGATCTCTCAGCCATCCACGTTGGCTGCCGACGGGTCAGTCTGACGCTGCGCCGCGTCACGCGCCTGCGTTAGTGCTGCCGTGATGGACGGCTGAGCCCGGCACGAGCGAGCCGTCCCCCTAGCTCTCGCGGCGAACTGACGCTAAGCAACCCCTTCAAGCGCACACAACCCTTCAAGGCCAACGCATGACGACTGAAGCTCACCTGTTGTTCATTGCAGGGTCTGCCCGCACCGGTTCGCTCAATCGCCGCGTGGCCGAACTCGGCGCCAGAATCTCCGCCGCAAATGGCATTCCGGCCACGTTTGCAAGCCTGGGCGACTATCCGCTCCCCCTGTACGACGCCGATCTTGAAGCCCAAAGCGGCCCGCCCGAGAACGCGCGAAAACTGTTGGCCCTGATGGCCGTCCACAGCGGCATCTTCATCACCAGCCCGGAATACAACGCCTCGATCTCGCCGCTCCTGAAGAATGCGCTCGACTGGGTGAGCCGCATCCGTGACGGGCCCCCCGAGGGCTCAAGCCCGGGGCTCGACGTCTACAAGACGCGCGTATTCGCGCTCGGCGCGGCGTCGGGCGGGGGCATGGGCGGCATTCGCGGTCTTGTCGCCGTCCGCAACGTCCTCGAAATGGGCTTGGGCGCGCTCGTGCTCCCCGATCAGGTCCTTGTCGGCAGGGCCAACCAGGCGTTCGACGAGCACGGTCACTTGGCCGATAAGGACGCCCAGGAGCGCTACAAGGCTGTGATCCAAAAGCTCGCCCGCGCGGCTCGGCTTCTGCATGGCTAACCCAAGTTCCACCGATCGCCTGATCGTCGCCCTCGACGTCCCGTCCGCACGCGATGCCCGCGCCGTCGTCGTCATGTTGGGCGACACGGTCTCATTCTACAAAATCGGCCACGAATTGCTGTTTTCCGGTGGCCTCGACCTCGCACGCGAACTGAAATCCGAGGGCAAGCGCGTCTTCATCGACATGAAGCTGCTCGACATCGGCAACACGATGGAGCGTTCGGTCGCCAATGCCGCAAACCTTGGCGTCGATTTTCTGACGATCCACGGCCACGACAGCAAGTCGATCAAGGCCGCCGTTCGGGGCCGGTCGGGAAGCACCCTCAAGCTGCTCGCCGTCACGGTCCTAACGAACCTCACCGCCGATGACACAGCCGAGCAGGGCCACACGATGAGCCCGTCCGATCTCGTGCTCCATCGCGCCCGCTTGACCCACTTGGCTGGCTGCGACGGCGTGATCGCATCGGGCCAGGAAGCCTCAGCCATTCGGGGCGCCACCAGCGCAGACTTTCTGATTGTCACGCCCGGCATTCGGCTGGCGGGCGAAGCGCACGGCGACCAGTCACGGATCACCACACCAGATGGCGCCATTTTGGCGGGCGCAAACCACATCGTCGTCGGCCGCCCGATCCTGGAAGCGGCCGATCCGCGCGCCACAGCCCACCACATCGTCACGCTGCTGACGCCCTGAACCCATCCCAACCTGAAGGATCACGCCCATGCCGAAAGGCTACGTCATCGCCCAGCCCGTCGTCACCAACCCCGAGCAATGGGCCAAGTATTCCGCCCTCACCAAAGCTGCCCTCGACAAGTTCGGCGGCAACCCCATTGTGCGCGGCGGCAAATGCGAAACAATCGAGGGCCACGGCGTCGCCCGCAACGTGGTGCTGGAATTTCCCGACTATGAGGCAGCTCTTGGCTATGCCCGCTCGGCCGAA
>JBBRKD010000319.1:0-3528 GCA_038218255.1 Hyphomicrobiales bacterium
GCCGGCGGCTACCACAAGGTTGGTTTTGAAGGCGGCCAGATGCCTCTGCAACGGCGCTTGCCCAAGCGCGGTTTCAAGTCGCAGCAGCTCAAGTTCAATGCCGAGGTCACGCTGACTTCGCTCGAGCGCCTGGGTGCCGCCGATGTGGACCTGCTCACACTCAAGCAGGCCGGTCTGGTTGGCCAGCTCATCAAGTCGGTGAAGGTCATCAAGACCGGCGAACTGACAAAGGCGGTCAAGCTCAACGGCATCGCGGCGACTGCCGGCGCCAAGGCGGCCATCGAGGCGGCTGGCGGAAGCGTGGCCTGAGTTTTTAGCGCTTTAGAAGCAGGCAATTCAAGTGGCAACCAACGCGGCCCAATTGGCAAAAACCGGAAAGTTCGGCGACCTGCGTCGCCGGCTCGTCTTTTTGCTGCTCGCGTTGGTGGTGTACCGCATCGGGGCGCACATACCCGTGCCCGGCATCGATCCGGCGCAGCTGCAGCAATTCTTCAAAGGACAGGAAGGCGGCATCCTCGGGATGGCCAACCTCATGTCGGGCGGCGCCTTGTCGCGCTTCACGGTTTTTGCGTTGGGGATCATGCCGTACATCTCGGCGTCGATCATCATGCAGCTGCTGACCTATGTGTTGCCCGCATTCGAGCAACTCAAGAAGGAAGGCGAAGCCGGGCGCCGCAAGATCACGCAGTACACGCGCTACGGCACTCTGGGTCTGGCGCTTTTCCAGTCACTCGGGATTGCCATCGCGCTGGAAAGCTCGGCCGGCCTGGTCATATCCCCTGGATTCGGTTTTCGTTTCACGGCGGTCGTCACCTTGACCGCTGGCACCATGTTCCTGATGTGGCTGGGTGAACAGATCACCGAGCGCGGCCTAGGCAACGGCATCTCGATCCTGATTTTTGGCGGCATCGCCGCGAACCTGCCGCGCGCCATCGGCGGGCTGCTGGAACTGGTCCGTACCGGCGCGATGAGCATCGTGGTGAGCCTGTTCATCGTGGCGCTGGTCGCACTGGTGACCTATGTGGTGGTGTTCATCGAACGAGGCCAGCGCAAGATACTCGTCAACTACGCGCGGCGACAGGTAGGCAACAAGGTCTACGGCGGTCAATCGTCGCACTTGCCGTTGAAGCTCAACATGGCCGGCGTGATTCCGCCGATCTTCGCTTCGTCGATCATCCTGTTGCCGGCTACCGTGGTGGGCTGGTTCAGCACCGGCGAGTCGATGCGTTGGCTGAAGGACATTGCGGGTTCGCTGACTCCCGGCCAGCCGATCTATGTGATGTTCTACGCCGCCGCGATTGTTTTCTTCTGCTTCTTCTACACCGCGCTGGTGTTCAACAGCCGTGAGACGGCGGACAACCTGAAGAAGAGCGGTGCTTTCATTCCCGGTATCCGGCCGGGCGACCAGACGGCCAAGTACATCGACCGGATCCTGCTGCGCCTGACCCTGGCTGGTGCGATCTACATCACCTTTGTCTGTCTGCTGCCCGAGTTCCTGATTCTCAAATACAACGTGCCGTTCTATTTTGGCGGCACCTCCCTTTTGATCATCGTGGTGGTGACCATGGACTTCATGGCCCAGGTGCAGAACTACATGATGTCGCAGCAATATGAATCCCTTTTGAAGAAGGCCAGCTTCAAGTCATCCTGACTTGGGTCGGGCGCGGATTGTGTTCAAGGCCCGGTGAGGCCACAGAGTTTTAGGAGTAGCAAATGAAAGTTTCGGCTTCGGTAAAGAAAATTTGCCGCAACTGCAAAATTATCCGGCGCAAGGGCATTGTTCGCGTGATCTGTTCTGATCCGCGCCACAAGCAGCGCCAAGGCTGATTGAAGTTTTAGAGGACGAACATGGCACGTATCGCTGGCATCAATATTCCGCCACAGCAACATTCCGAAATCGGCCTGACGGCCATCTTCGGGGTCGGGCGCTCCCGCGCGCGCAAGATCTGTGAAGCGTGTGGCATCGCTTACTCGAAGAAGGTCAAGGACCTGACCGACGCAGATCTGGAAAAGATCCGCGAGCAGGTGGGGCTGTTCACGATCGAGGGCGACTTGCGCCGCGAAACCACGATGAACATCAAGCGCCTGATGGACATCGGCTGTTACCGCGGGTTTCGCCATCGGCGCGGCCTGCCCATGCGTGGCCAGCGCACGCGCACCAACGCGCGCACCCGCAAGGGCCCGCGCAAGGCTGCCGCGTCACTCAAGAAATAACCAGGGAAACACGACACCATGGCAAAGCCTCCCGTCAATACCGCCGCCCAGCGCGTGCGCAAGAAGGTCCGCAAGAACGTTGCGGATGGCGTGGCGCACGTGCACGCCTCGTTCAACAACACCATCATCACGATCACCGATCGGCAGGGCAATGCTCTGTCGTGGGCTTCGTCGGGTGGACAAGGCTTCAAAGGCTCGCGCAAGTCGACACCGTTCGCGGCGCAGGTGGCCTCCGAAGTGGCCGGCCGTGCAGCGGTCGAGCAGGGCATCAAGAACCTCGACGTCGAGATCAAGGGCCCCGGCCCGGGACGTTAGTCTTCGGGGCGTGCGCTTGCCGCCCTGGGCATTCGCATCAACATGATTGCTGACGTGACGCCGGTTCCGCACAACGGCTGCCGTCCGCAGAAGCGCCGGAGGATCTGACTCCGGCAAACTGGCGGTGCTTTGCGCCGCCGTCTTTTTCAACAAGCCCACCGCCGTCCGCTACGCGCTGACGGCTCCCGCGGTTCGCCGCGGCAGATGACGCAAAGGAAGTTCAAGTGGCACGTTACCTGGGCCCCAAGGCCAAACTATCACGCCGTGAAGGCACCGACCTTTTCCTCAAGAGCGCGCGGCGCGCCATCGGGGACAAGGCCAAATTCGACTCCAAGCCGGGCCAGCATGGCCGTACATCGGGTTCCCGCACGTCGGACTACGGGCTGCAACTGCGCGAGAAGCAGAAGGTCAAGCGCATGTATGGGGTGCTGGAACGCCAGTTCCGCCTGTACTTCGAGAAGGCCGATCGGCTGAAGGGCAACACCGGCGCAAACCTGCTGTTCCTGCTTGAATCGCGACTCGATAACGTGGTGTATCGCATGGGCTTCGGCTCGACGCGCGCCGAGGCCCGGCAGTTGGTTTCGCACAAGGCCATCACGGTCAACGGCCAGTCGGTCAACATCCCGTCGTACATGGTCAAGACGGGTGACGTGATCTCGGTGCGCGACAAGTCGAAGAAGCAGAACCGCGTGGTCGAAGCGTTGCAACTGGCCCAGCAGGTCGGCATGCCCGCCTGGGTCGATGTCAGTCTCGACAAGGCCGAAGGCACCTTCAAGAAGACGCCTGACCGCGACCAGTTCGCGGCCGACATCAACGAATCGCTGATCGTCGAGTTGTACTCGCGTTAAGCGTTCGACAGAAATTTCGTTCCTGCACCACGGGGCACTGTGGTTCAGGTGCTTCACCAGCCTTACCGATGTAACGAGTCGGGGGTATTGAGAGGAAGTCTTGCATGCAAACAAATCTGCTGAAACCCAAAGCAATCAACGTTGAACAACT
>JBBRKD010000320.1:0-3526 GCA_038218255.1 Hyphomicrobiales bacterium
CAGGGCGGCGCCCTTGCGCAGGTTGTCGCTGACGCACCACAGGTTCAGACCGTTTTCCACCGTGCCGTCCTGGCGGATGCGGCTGATGAAGGTGGCATAGTCGCCCACGCATTCGATGGGCGTCATGTAGCCGCCGGGCTCGCGCTTATCGACGACCATGACGCCGGGGGCCTGGCGGAGGATTTCACGGGCTTCGTCAGCTGAGATCGGACGCTCGAACTCGATGTTGATTGCTTCCGAATGCCCCACGAATACGGGCACGCGCACACAGGTTGCGGTCACCTTGATCTTGGGATCGAGGATTTTCTTGGTCTCGACCAGCATCTTCCATTCTTCCTTCGTATACCCGTCCTCCATGAAAACATCGATCTGGGGGATGCAGTTGAAGGCGATCTCTTTCTGGAACTTCTTGGCTTGATGCTCCTGACCCGGCACATATTTGCCTTTGGTCTGGTTCCACAGCTCGTCCATGCCTTCTTTGCCAGCGCCGGAGACCGACTGATAGGTCGAGACGACCACGCGCTTGATTTTGGCCGCGTCATGCAGCGGCTTTAAAACGACGACCATCTGGGCGGTCGAACAGTTGGGGTTGGCGATGATGCCCTTCTTGGTCCACCCGCGCACGGCGTCTGCGTTCACTTCGGGAACGATGAGCGGCACGTCCATGTCCATGCGCCAATAGGACGAGTTGTCGATCACGACGCAGCCTTTTGCCGCGATCTTGGGCGACCAGTCCTTCGAGACCGAGGAGCCTGCCGACATCAGGCAGATATCGACTTTGGAAAAATCAAATTGCTCAAGGTCTTGGCAACGCAGCGTGCGCTCGCCGAAGGACACTTCCTGGCCCATGGAGCGGCGCGAGGCGATGGCGAACACCTCGTCAGCTGGGAATTCGCGCTCGGCGAGCACGTTCATCATTTCGCGGCCGACGTTGCCCGTCGCGCCGACGACTGCCACCCGATAGCCCATGTCGATCAACCTCAAGAGTGTGAGAAACGATGCGCGGTGGCCCTGATTTGAGGCGCGCGGCAGGTTTGAAGTTCGCTGTCCTACGCGCGAACATCGGTGATTTCAAGCGCGCGAGGCGCTGGGCAGGGATGTCAACGTGCGCGCATCTCCTGGCGGCGCATGGGCATGGCGTCGACGAGGGCGAAGAGGCTTTGGGCCGATACGGGGGACGCCGCCGACATCTTCACGCCGCCGTCCTTGCCAACCAGAATGACGCGGAACTGGGTGGGCGCGATGCCAAAGCGGGCGCGGAGAGCTGCGCCGGACTGGGGGGACCCCGAGACCTGATCGGCGATGATCATGATCACGGGCATGTCGCGTTCAGCAAGGCCGCTCGACGCTGCGCTTATGATGCTGCGTTGGGATGCGAGGCGGGCGTCACCGGACGTCGGGGCAAAGACGTAAAGCGGGCGGGTTGAACCGGCGTGCGCGGGTGACACCATGGACAGCGCACACATCGCGGCCGTCGCTAGGTGCGGCCATCGGGTGGTCAAGTTTTTCAGCGACGGTATCATCCTTGGCATGTGGGCTCGCTTTTACGGACAAGGGTTTGACGATGATGCAGGACCGGCGCGCACTTCGTGTCTGGGCGATCGTTGCGATTGCTGCCAGTGCGTTGCCAGCACACGCAGGCGACGGGCCGTGGATGGATGAGGTTGCACTGCGGGCTGCTTTCAGCGGGAAGACCATTCAGGGAAATTACGCCAGCGGGAAGACGTTCACGGAAACCTATCAGGCGGATGGCGCGATCGAGTATCGCGAGCGGTCGGTCGCCTATCGCGGGCATTGGTCGCTGCAGGCCGATACGTTCTGTACGATTTATCATTCCGATCCGACGGGCGGGTGCTACCGGGTGCGGGCTGAGAGCGCGAATTGCTACGAGTTCTATTTCGTCGCGCGGACGGAAGCGCAGGTGGCGACCGAGGGACCGGGACGGCCGGCCTGGACGGCACGGGCTGCCGTTTCTGACCGGGATGCGACGTGTTCAGATAAACCGAGCGTTTGAGGCGACGTTGCGACGGGCGGCAGGCTACGTTCGCGCGAACACGTCTTTGAAGGAGACAGCATGATCTGGGTTTTGGGGCGGTGGGGCTCAAGGGCGCTCGCCATTTTTATTGTTTTCGGGCCAGCGCTGGCGGAGGTTTCGACGAGCGGGTCGTTTACCGGAACGCAGGCGTGTCCGGCCCTGCAGTCGATCCGCAAGGCGACGAACCCTGGCAGCGTCATGATCGAGGCCAACACGGCCTACGAGGTGCTGGCGCAGAACAAGGCTAATCCGACGCACTATCGCGTCTACGTCGAGGGCGCTCAGCCGCCGGAGCGGTGGGTTGCGGCATCGTGTGGGACGTTTGACCCCAATGGCCAAGCCGCCGGTCAGGTCGCGAGAGCGGGACGCGACGGCGGAGGGGCGTCCGCCACGGGCATGCGGGGGACGCATCTGCTGGCGTTAAGTTGGGAAGCGGCGTTTTGTGCCAAGCGCACCGATAAGCCCGAATGCGGCCAAGTGACTGCGACCAGCTATTCCGGCACGCACTTGAGCTTGCACGGGTTGTGGCCGCAGCCTGAGGGCAAAAAGTACTGCAACGTCGCAGGCAACGTCCGCGACCTCGACGCCAAGCATGCCTGGGATCAATTGCCCGAACCCGAGATCAGCGCGGAGACGATGAAGCGGCTTGCCGCTGTCATGCCGGGGACGCAGTCGAACTTGCAGCGGCACGAGTGGGTCGTGCATGGCTCGTGTTACGGCGCGAGTGCGGATGCGTATTTTGCGCGGGCGGCTGGTCTGACGGAGGCGGTCAATGCCACGATGGTTGCTAAAGTCTTCGCCGATAGCGCCGGGCAACAGTTGAAAACGACGGCGATACGGGCGGCGTTCGACGATGCTTTTGGAGCGGGGGCTGGAGAGCGCGTGAGCGTCGCGTGCAGTGGACGGGGCGAGAACCGGCGGATTTCAGAGATCCGGGTGTCGCTTGCGGGCGACGTGACCGGGACTGCGGGGATCGGTGACTTGATGCGGGCAGCAAAGCCTGAGCAGCCCGGATGCCCAGGTGGGCTTGTCGTCGGGACGGGGCGATAGTGGTTCGTGACGGGACGGCCAGGAGCGCGATGCTCTTGGCCGTTTCTCCACGGCTAGTCCCATTTAGGCGACGAGTTTTGATAGTTCTTTCTCGATGGCTTGGCCCATGGCCGTGGTGCCGACTTTGGTCATGCCGGGCTGCATGATGTCGCCGGTGCGCAGGCCGGTCGCAAGTGTTGCCGCGATCGCTGCATCAATCTGGTCGGCGACCTTGGGCAGATTGCAGGAATAGCGCAGCGCCATGGCAAAGCTCGCAATCGTCGCGATCGGGTTGGCGAGGCCCTTGCCTGCGATGTCGGGAGCAGACCCGTGAACCGGCTCATAGAGTGATTTGCGCTTGCCGGTCTTGGCGTCGGGAGCACCCAGCGAGGCCGACGGCAACATGCCGAGCGAGCCGGTCATCATGGCGGCTTCGTCTGAGAGGATGTCGCCAAACAGGTT
>JBBRKD010000321.1:0-3518 GCA_038218255.1 Hyphomicrobiales bacterium
GTGATTTGCTCGATCCACCCCACAATGAAGTTGACCGTGACGGTCGGTGGGAAGTAGCCGTCAGGCGAGGCGCTTCACGGCCGCCGTGAGCCGCTTCACCTGGCCTTCGAGTTCGGCCTTGCGTTCGCGCGCTTCCTCGATGGCCTCGGGCTTGGCCCTGGCGACGAAGTTTGGATTGTCGAGCTTGGCATCCATCTTGGCGATGTCGCTTTCGGCGGCTGCAATCTCCTTGTCGAGCCGTTTCTTCTCGGCGGCCATATCGATCAGGCCCGCGAGCGGTATGGCCGCTGTCGTCTCGCCGACGACCAGGATGGCTGCGGCCTTGGGTGCCGTCGTGGCAAACGCGATGCCGCTGAGCTTGGCCATGCGCGCGATCGTCTCTTCGTGGCGCCGAGTGCGTTCGGCGCGGGCGGGTTCTGCCCCGACGATGACGAGGGGGACTTCGGTCTTGGCGGGGATGTTCATTTCCTGGCGCACGGAGCGAATTTCGGAAATGAGCGCGACGACAAAGCCGATTTCATCGTCGATCGCGTCATCAGCCAAGCCTGAAAGCACTGGCCATTCCGACAGGCACAGAAGGTTCTGGCGCGCTTCGCCGTGGGCGACCATGTGGGCCCAGAGTTCCTCGGTGAGGAAGGGCATGAACGGATGGAGCATCTTGAGGATCTGGTCGAGCACCCAGGCGACGGTCGCGCGGGTTTCGCGTTTCTCGCCCTCGTCTTCGGATGACAGCAGCGACTTGATGAGTTCAAGATACCAGTCGCAAAAGACGCCCCAGGTGAATTCGTAGACGGCGGTTGCGGCATCGTTGGTGCGGTTGGCTTCAAGTGCCTGGGTGACGGCGCGCACGGCGCGTTCGGTCTCACCTGCAATCCAGCGGTTGATCGGTTCCTTGATGGCGGCTGGCTTGAAGTCACGGGTGCGCACGCATTCGTTCATCTCGGCAAAGCGAGCCGCGTTCCACAGCTTGGTTGCAAAATTGCGATAGCCCTCCACGCGCTGCGTCGAGAGCTTGATGTCGCGGCCCTGGGTTGAAAGCGCTGCCATCGTGAAGCGCAGCGCGTCAGCGCCGTACTGGTCGATGAGGCTGAGCGGGTCCATGACGTTGCCCTTGGACTTGCTCATCTTCTGGCCCTTCTCATCGAGAACGAGGCCGTGGATTGCAACCTTGCGGAAGGGGACTTCGCCGCGGACAAAGAGGCCCATCATCATCATGCGGGCGACCCAGAAGAAGATGATGTCGCGGCCGGTAACGAGAACAGCCGTTGGGTAATAGCGGGCGAGTTCGGGCGTCTCGTCAGGCCAGCCGAGCGTCGAGAATGGCCACAGCGCGGAGGAAAACCAGGTGTCGAGCACGTCGGGGTCGCGGCGCAAAACCACGTCCGCCTTGTAGTGAGCCTTGGCTGCGGCTTTCGCAGCGGCCTCGCTGGCGGCGACGAAGATTTCGTTGTCGGGTCCGTACCACGCCGGGATTTGATGACCCCACCACAGCTGGCGCGAGATGCACCAGGGCTGGATGTTGAGCATCCACTCGAAGTAGGTCTTCTCCCAGTTCTTGGGCACGAACTCGGTCGCGCCGCTCTCGACGGCTGCAATCGCTGGCTTGGCTAATTCGCCGGCGTTGCAATACCACTGCTCGGTGAGCCAGGGTTCGATCGGGACGCCCGAACGATCGCCGTGGGGGACGGTGTGGAGGTGGTCCTCGATTTTGTCGAGGAGGCCCAACGCTTCGAGATCGGCGACGATGCGCTTCCTCGCTTCGAACCGATCGAGGCCGTCGTAGACCGTGCCGGTGCCGGTGATCTTGCCGAACGCGTCGAGCACGTTGATCTGGTCAAGGCTGTGCCGCTTGCCGACCTCGAAGTCGTTGAAGTCGTGGGCTGGCGTGATCTTGACCGCGCCTGAACCTTTCTCAGGGTCGGAATAGGTGTCGGCGATGATGGGGATGGCGCGCGTCACGAACGGCACAACGACCGATTGGCCGATAAGGTTGGCGTAGCGCTCGTCGTCTGGGTGAACGGCAACGGCTGTGTCGCCAAGCATGGTCTCGGGGCGGGTGGTTGCGACCGTGATGAAGCGGGTGGGGTCGGCCTGCAGAGGGTATTTGAAGTGCCAGAGGTGACCCTTGACTTCGGTTGGCACCACTTCGAGATCGGAGATCGCGGTCTGGAACTTCGGGTCCCAGTTCACGAGCCGCTTGTCCTTATAGATGAGACCCTTGGCGTGGAGATCGACGAAGACCTTGATGACAGCAATGTTCATCGGGCTCGCGTCGTCCGTGCCCAGCGTGAAGCGCTCGCGGCTCCAGTCGCAGGATGCGCCCATGCGCTTCAACTGGGTGACGATCTGCCCGCCACTCTCGGCCTTCCAGTCCCAGACCTTCTCAAGGACCTTCGCGCGGCCCAATTCGCGACGTCCGGGCTGCTTGTTTTTGGCAAGCTCGCGCTCGACAACCATCTGGGTTGCGATGCCGGCATGGTCGGTGCCCGGCTGCCAAAGAACGTCGCGTCCGCGCATCCGCTCGAAGCGGACCAGCACGTCTTGCAGCGTATTGTTGAGAGCGTGACCCATATGGAGCGAGCCCGTCACGTTGGGTGGCGGGATGACGATGCAGAAGGGGGCGCTGTTGCCGGTCTTGGTCGGCGTACGGGCCCCGGCCTTGAAGGCGTCGACCTTGTTCCATTCGGCCGTGATGCGCGGTTCGATTTCGGCGGGCTGGAACGTCTTCTCAAGCATTGCAGGGGGCTTTCGGCTCAGGTCTGGATCAGAGCCGGTACGTTTGGCGCGTCGCCTCCCCGTTGGCAAGCCGCGAGACGGCATCGACGTGATAGGGGCTGACTGTGGAGAGCAGCGGCCGGTCAGTCCTTGGGTGCGCTGCGGCGTTGGGAGTTTGCTGCGTCAAGGGCACCGGTTTCATCCAGCTCGATCTGGAGCGCCTTCTCGACGATGCGGGGCATGTTGTCGTCGAGCCATTGCCGCAGCATGGGGCGCAGGAGGGCTGCAGCCTTATCGTCCATGCCTGCGCTTGCCTGCAGAGTGCGATCGACGGCCCCCTCAAGCGACGAAGCCTGCTGGCTGATCGCGACGGCCGTGTTTGGCGTGCTCGGGGCTGATGCGCCCAGGGTGGGCCCAGCAAAGTTTGTTGCGGCTGCGATGATGATTTCAGGCGCTACAACGGCTGCCGGGCGGGATGATGCGGCAAGGCCAGCAGCGAGCGCGCCGAGGGCAGAGGCGACGGCATCGGTCGCGGCTTCAGGAGCGTGTTGCGGGTTGGTGGCGTGCGACGATGGTGCTGTATCCAGCCCGATGGCGAGAGCCGCCAACGGCTGCTGTGGCGATGGCTTGTCTGCAGCGGGAGGCGATGTGGCGGCTGAGCCAGTTCCTGCCGGGTCAGGGCCTGCCCGGGCGACGGCATCGGTTTGTGCCTGAGGTGCAGGAGCGGCGGTGGTTGGTGCTGGTGCGTCGGGCGGAACGGGCTGGCGCGTTGGCATGGCGGCGACGACCACGGGCGCCACGGC
>JBBRKD010000322.1:0-3511 GCA_038218255.1 Hyphomicrobiales bacterium
CCGCGCTGTCGGCCCATCCCTCGCTCGACCGATGGACTGGCAGCGTCCCAGCCTTCAAGGCTGCAACCGCAGCCAACCAACCTTCTGCGGCCCAGCCTTCTGCGGCCCAGGCTTCTGCGGCCCAGGCTTCTGCGGCCCAGGCTTCTGCGGCCCAGGCTTCTGCGGCCCAGGCTTCTGCGGCCCAGGCTTCTGCGGCCCAGGCTTCCTCTGCAGCCAAGCCGCCCTCTGCTGTCAAGCCACAAGCCGTCGTCGCAACGGTCGCCGAAGTCCTCGACACGCTCGCCGACGGTGACCGCCACGTCTCGCTCGTCGGCTTCATGATCGACGAGATTTCATCGTTCTGCGCAGGCTACTTCGACGAAGGCCAGGCAAGCTGGCGTATGCCGACCAAGCGTCAAAAACCCTATGCCGCCTGGCGCGCGCTCGTCCAACACGATCGCAACCCCGAAGTGATGGGCATCAAAGGGTTCCGCAACACCGTGCTCGCGCTGCCAGCCGACCCGATCGAGACCATCGCCGTGGTGATCAAACAGCTCGCAATCCCCGCGCGTGCCACGCAAGACTACATGTTCCGCGCGCTGTTCGACGTCGGCGGCTGGGCGGCCTACGCCCGCTACGTCGGCTGGAACGCCAATCTCGACGGCCGCAAGGACGATACCTTGACCGAACTTCTTGCGATCCGGCTCGCGTGGGGCTGGTGCATCTTCAATGCGCGCACCGATCAAGCCTTCCGCGAGGCCTGGGCTTCAACCATGGCTGCGGCAGCGCGTCTGCCCAACGACGAGCGCCTGGGCGACGACCCCGAACTCGCCGTCGATCTCATTCTCCAGGAGGCCTACGAGACCGCCTATCGCACGCGCCTACTCGCACAACTTTCAGAACCCCCAAACAGCCCATCCATGGGCCGCCTTCCGGTGCGCCCACCCGTGCAGGCCGCCTTTTGCATCGACGTCCGCTCGGAAGTCTTTCGCCGCGCCTTTGAAACCGCCGACCCCGAGGTTGAGACGATCGGCTTTGCCGGCTTCTTCGGCTTTCCCATTGAATATGTGCCGATCGGCCAGACCGTCGGCGGCGCGCAGTGCCCGGTCCTACTGAAACCGGCCTTCACGGTCTGCGAAGCGGTGACACGCGCCAGCGAAACCGAAGAGACCGAGGTGCTCGGCCTTCGGCTCATGCGGCGGCGCGCGGCCAAGGCCTGGAAGTCGTTTAAGCTCTCGGCGGTGTCGTCGTTCTCGTTCGTTGAGACCGCAGGCATCACCTATGTCGGCAAACTCGCAACCGACAGTGCTGGCTTCACGCGACCCGTACCCAACGCCAGCATCGATGGCCTCGACGGCGACGTCGCCGCCCGCGTGGGGCCCAGGATCGCCCCCCGCCTCGTCGCAGACAGGCCAACAGGCTTCACGCCCCAACAGCGCGTTGCCATGGCCGAAGCCGTCCTGAAAGCAATGTCGATGACGGGGCCATACGGGCGGCTCGTACTGCTGGCCGGGCACGGCAGCACCACGGTCAACAATCCCCATGCCTCCGGCCTCGATTGCGGCGCGTGCGGCGGCCATACGGGTGAAGCCAACGCGCGCGTCGCAGCCGCCATTCTGAACGATCCCGACGTCCGTCGCGGTCTTGTCACGCGCGGGATCACGATCCCAGAGGATTGCTGGTTCTTGGGCGCCCTCCACGACACGACAACCGACGAAGTCGCCATCTATGATGCTGGCGACGTGCCAGCACCCTTAACCGCCGACCTTGCCCGCTTGAGGGTCGCGCTCCGCAAGGCGGCAGCGATCGCGCGCCACGAGCGCAGCTCCTTGCTCGGCCTGAAGGGCAGTCGCGCCATCGACACCGATGTGCTTGCCCGCAGCCGGGATTGGTCGCAGGTCCGCCCGGAATGGGGCTTGGCTGGCAACACCGCCTTCATCACTGGCCCCCGCGAACTGACGCGCGGCCGCGACTTTGGCGGTCGCGCATTCCTCCATAGCTACGATCACGCCCAAGATGAAGGGTATGGCGTACTCGAACTGATCATGACCGCACCCATGGTCGTGGCGAGCTGGATCAACCTCCAGTACTATGGCTCGACCGTGAACAACGCAGCCTTTGGCAGCGGCAACAAGGTGCTGCACAACGTGGTCGGACAGCTCGGCGTGCTCGAAGGCAACGCAGGCGATCTGCGCGTCGGCCTGCCCCTACAATCGGTCCACGACGGCGAGCGCTTCATCCACGAACCGATCCGTCTGAACGTCGTCATCGCAGCCCCCGAAAGCGCGATGGATGCCGTGATGATCAAACACGCGGGCGTCGCCGAACTCGTCGTCAACCGCTGGGTCTTCCTCCATGCGATGAGCGACGATGGCCGCACCATCCGGCGCTGCATCAAACCCGGCCAGTGGGAACAGGTCTGACGCGAAACAACGAGACGTCGCGGGCTTGCCTGTCTACGACGTCGAAATCTGGCCAACCCCATCGTCATCACGCCGGACAAACTCAAAAACGTCACGCCCGGTCATTGGTTGCCGCGATGCACTGTGCCCCTTGCCAACGCCCGCGCTTTCGTCTTCTAACGTCGCCAGACGTGCGGGGTTGGCTTGATGGCGCAAGGACGATTGGCGACTTTGGCTCAGCTGTTTGCTGACGGGGATTGCCCTGCCCGTGGTGGCGATGGGGGGGGCGATGCCTCCTCAGCACTTGAGCCGCTGGCGGTCATTGATATCGGTTCCAACTCGATCCGGCTCGTCATCTATGACGGTGCCGTCCGTTCACCGACACCGCTGTTCAACGAAAAAGTGCTGTGCGGGCTCGGCCGCACGGTAGCAACAACCGGTCGTCTCTCTGCCGACGGGGTCGCGCGCGCCCTGAGCGCGCTCACGCGTTTCCGCGCCATTACCCATGTGTTGCGGGTCAAGAATGTGCGCGCGATCGCAACGGCCGCCGTCCGGGACGCGGCCAATGGACCAGATTTTATTCAGCGCGGCACCCAAGCGTGCGGAACGCGGATCGAAATCCTGTCCGGCGAAGACGAAGCCAAGTTCGCAGCGGAAGGGATCCGCATGGGCTTTCTCGCCGCCAACGGGATCGCGGGCGATCTTGGCGGCGGCAGCCTCGAATTAATCGACATCGGGGGCAACGCGCTGAAATCAGCCATGACGTTGCCGCTCGGCGGCCTGCGCCTCATCGACACGACAGGTGACAAGCTCGAGCGCGCGTTGCCGATCGTCGACGAGGCCATCAGCCACGTACCGTGGGCCAATCAAGGCAAGGGCCGACCATTTTATGCCGTCGGCGGCACCTGGCGCGCACTCGCCAAAGTCCACATGGAACAATCCGATTATCCCCTGCGGGTCATGCACGGCTACACGATCCCCGCGCGCGAAGCGCTCGTCTTTTGTGAGCAATTCCGGCGCAAAAAGCTCGCCAGTGTTCCTGGCATCAACGATGTCGCACGCGCACGCCGCGAAGTGCTGCCGTACGGCGCGTTGGTCCTTGAGCGGCTGCTCCGTCGCCTCGAAAGCTC
>JBBRKD010000323.1:0-3491 GCA_038218255.1 Hyphomicrobiales bacterium
CTCAAGGCTTCCCCCTGCGGTCCGCTCGATACCTGATTCATACAGCCGCACCCAGTTCGCCCGCGCCCTCTCGATGTCGCCGAGCAGGAACGTCAGGTGGACCGAGCGCGGCAGGCCGAGCGCGGCGAAGTGCATCGACTCCAGATGGTCGGTGATTAGGTCGAGTTCGGTTTTCATCGGCGCGCCCGCTTGATGTCGGCGAGCATCAGGTCAAGCGAGATGCGGTCGGCGGGGGTCATGAGCGATGCCCCGACGCGAGATTCGTGAAACGCGTGAACTGCGGCTGCCACCCGATGTCCGCCTTGAACGTGGGCATCGAACGGCCCTTCGCACAGATCAGTTCGGCCTTGCCCTGGTCGCCCTGTGCGCCTGAGAAAACTTCCTCGCGATGGATGAACAGGATGATGTCGGCGTCCTGCTCGATCTGCCCCGACTCGCGGAGGTCGCCCATGCCCGGCCGCTTGTTCGCGCGGTCCTCCAGCTTCCGGTTGAGCTGCGCGAGTGCGAGCACCGGCGCGTCGATCTCCTTCGCGAGTCCCTTCAGCGCGCGGGATATCTCCGCGACCTGCTCCTGCCGTGGCGTCGTCGACGAGGCCGGCTTGACGATTTGCAGGTAGTCGACGGCCACGAGCGCAAGCGTGTCCGGGTTCGCAATGCGCCACCGCTTAGCAATCGAGCGGATGTCGTTAACGGTGCACGAACTGACGTCGACCACCGTGACATTGCGCTCGGACAGGTTCGACGCCGCACGCGTGATGGACACCCAGTGAATCGGGTCGAGCTTGCCGGTGGTGATGCGCTGCGCGTCCACGCCGCTCTCGGTCGCAATGAGCCGCTTGCCCAGCTCCTCCGCGGTCATTTCCAGGGAGAACACCAAAACGCTTACGCCGTGCTGTGCGGCGCTTTCGACCATCTGGGCCATCATGGCCGTCTTTCCCACGCCGGGCCGCGCTGCGAGCACTACAAGCTGCCCTGGACGCAAGCCACGCGATGACTCGTCCAGGCAATCGAAGCCGGTGGGCACGCCGATGAACTTCTTGTGCTTGTTCTGGTACGCGAACTCGATCGCCTTGATCGTCTCTTTGAGCACCTCCTTGCGCGTCTTCTCCTTCGCCGTCTCGGTATGCGCGAGCATCATCTTGACCAACTCGGCCGAGATGCTGTCGAGGTAATCGCCGTCGGCCTCGCCCGATCCAACCGACCGCTGCGCGAGGCGCGCGAAAGCCTGTCCCCACCGATAGCGCTGGCCGGACGCCCGGACCTTGCGGATGTGATAGCCGAGGCTCTCGAACACGATGCACAGATTCGGCAGGCCGGTGATGTAGTCGGCGCCGCCCATCGTGGCGACCGCTTCGGCGCCTCCGTGCTTCGCGGAGCGGCTCGCGATGAGCGCGGCGTCGAGAGGCTCCTCTTTGAGCCACAGCTCGAGCATCGCCAGCCAGATGGCCCGATGTGCCGGGTGCAGAAAGTCGTCAGCGTCGATCTTGCCCATGACGTCGCCGATCACGGATGGGCGCATGAACGCCGCGCCGAGGATCGTAGCCTCGCTGTCGAGGCGGTGGGTACCCTGCTCGCTCATGTGAGTTGGTCCTTAAACCCGTTGAAAACCTCGTGATACGGGAGCGGTTCCGCCCTCGCTGACTCGCCTTTGCCGACGATGCGTTGATGCGGGTCAGCGCCGAGGGCGCGCGTGAAGTTGTCTTCGCGGAACGGTGTCGACGCGTTGAACCACTGGAACTGGTCGGGACTCCGACGGCACTCGGCCTCGCGAACGGCGATGACGTGCCGGATGTCAGCGAGCGTGTAGCCAGCGGCGAGGCGCCCAGCGATGTGCTTCAGATTCGCATCCTGCGAGCCGTAGTCACCGGCGCTGGCGCGGACACGCTTGCGGGCGGCGTTGACCTCGTCGAGTGCCGCAGCGGCCTGCTCGCGATGGGCTGCGACCAAGTCCGGCTTCTTCGCCCTTGGCTTTCGTGTGCGTCCCGAATCCCCCGAAGGGGGTAAGGGGGTTTTAAGAGATGGAGAAGGAGATAGAGGGTTGACCTCCGGTTGCAACCGCTCGTCAACCGGAAGGCAACCGGACGACAACCGCGGTTGAACCACGGTTGAACCGCGGTTGGCATTGCGAGCAGCCGCGGATGCAACGCCCTTGACCCTTTGCTTCTCGCGATACTCGGCCGCGTTGGCTGCGACCTGCACCATGCGCTTCTGGTAGAGACGCCCATCGTCAGCGACGCGAAAGCATCGCAGGATGGCAGGTCCGGCCTTGCCCCACTTGGCGCCGAGGCGTGACCACGAGGCGAGCATCGCCGGGTCATTCGGTAGATAGCCGGGCTCGTCCTGCTGCCACGACACCAGCAACAGCCGGAAGTAACCGCCAAGTTCCTCCGGCGTCATGATGTCGACGAGCGGATCGGACATGAAGTCCCCTGCATAGAGTTGGAACGCGGGTGGCTTGGCTGCAATCGTCACGACATCACGTCGTCTTCGTCGGACTGTTGCCACTCGTCCTTTAGTTTTGCTGAGCGTCGAGGATTCCTGAGTTTTCGCAGTGCCTTCTGTTCGATAATTGCGGGTATATTTCTCGATGTCTTGGCGCCAATGACTCCGACCAGAAAGCCGTCTCCGCGGGAGATGCAGTCGTAGGTTTTCCCGGTCTTTTGGAGCCGCTCGATGTATTTTTCCATCTTGGCTATGTCAGCCTTGTCGAAATAGTCCTGCGATCTGTAGCCGATCCCCTTGGCGACGTCGTCAAGGCTAGTCTCCTGAAAGCCATTCAAGCCGAAGCGTTTTTCAATAACGAGTCGCTCTCGCAGTGGAAGAGCAGACACGGCGGCAAGCGTTTTTCTGAAAGACTTTTCGAGCCGTGCGGTGCTTGCGCCTATCAAGGCCGCACCCACCTCGGTCTCGGAGTACAAAGACTTCACGCTCTGGATAATTTCGGGCCACAACTCATCGCAGGAGTAGCCGTAGAACGCTGCTATTTTCTCTGCGCTAGCCTTCCAGCCGCCCCTATTTGACCAGGGGGTCAACGCCAATCGCTCATACTCGGTGAGCGAGCCGTAGCTGATACCTATAGCCTCTGCTGCTCCGGGACACGTCAGTCGTAGTTCTTCTCGCGCCCTGATGAGGCGATTGTTGTAGATGCGCGACTTGATCTTGAAGGGTTTCCCGAGATCGTCGTGCGTGTCGTCGTCTTCCTGGCCGACCCACGGCATAAGCTCACTCACGACATCACCTCACTGGTGTTCACTTCGTCCTCGAATTCTTGTGCACTGCAACACGACCTGGACAAGCCAAAGCCCGACGACGGCTCACTGCGCCCCCGCCTTCACTGGCCGCAGCAACAGCCGGCACTTCGGGCACACGACAAACCGCCCTGTTGGTCATAGAAGTGCCCCCTGCTTCAAGGCCGGCGCCTCACTAAGATCCAGCGACGTCGTGTAGCCCTTCGCGAGCCGCTTCCGCGCAATCTCGTACGTCTCCGGGTC
>JBBRKD010000324.1:0-3490 GCA_038218255.1 Hyphomicrobiales bacterium
GCAGCTGCCGTCGCCGTCGCCGTCGCAGCGGCTGGGGCCATTGTGGTCAAGCCGTACATCGTGCGGAGTGCGGGCGGCATCGCGGTTGCGATGAGATTGCGATCGGCGTCCAGCAGGCTCTTGAGGCCAGCGGCCGTGGGCGCCGTGCCAAGCTTGTTGCGCAGGGCCGTCAGCACCATCGGGGCTGCCAGCGAGGTGATGCCAGAGGCGGCCTTGCTGCTGACGCCGGTGGCTGCGGCGACTGCTGTAATCATCGCTGCCGACTTGTCGCCGAACACGAGGCCCAATAGCTTGTTGCCCATCATCTGGATCGGCGACGTCGGTGCGCCGCCCGTCAGCATCCCTGCGACGTTGGCAAACATTGAGGCGTCTGGAGTCACGCCGCCTGCAAGTGCTGCAATCTTGCCGAGCGTGCCCATGTCAGATGACTGCTTGAGCAGGCCGCCGAGGAGGCTCGTCGAGGCTGCGCCGAGAGCCGACGTGGCCAGCGCGTCGCTAATTCCGAACGTCGAGGCCGCTGTTTTAATCATCGCGGGCGTCGCGAGACCTTGGATCGCATCCAGAATAGTTGCAGACATCTTCAACTCCCCTACTACCGTCTCACTTAAAAGCCATCCACTTACGTTGCCGCGTGGCTTGGTCCCCGTCTAGCGCCATGATCTAGCCGATAGATCCGCTTTGAGCAATTCATGACCGATGCGTCTGCCTCACGGATCGACCCTTGGCCCTCCGCACCGGTCATCGTGTTGCTTTTTGGTGCGGCCTGGCTGGCGTTCCAGTTGGCGCAGTCCTACCCCGGTTTCGTCCACGAAGACCCCGCCGAGATCGCAATGTGGAGCAGCCTTGGCTTTGACTGGGGCTATGTCAAACATCCCCCCCTGCTACCGTGGATCGTCGGCGCGTTCGGGCTGGTCGTCCCGATCTCGCAGCTTTCGCTGGCCTTTCTTGCGGCCGTCAATCTCACTCTCGCCTTTGCCCTGGTGTGCCGCCTTGGCGCGCGGGTCGTTGGACCCGATCGCGTGCCGGTGGTCGCCGTCTTGTTTTGTCTCTCTCCGTACACAACGCTTCAAGCGATCAAGCTCAATCACAACTCGATTTTACTGTCCCTGTGGCCACTCGCGACGCTCGCGTTTCTTTCGATGCTGCGCGCTCCCACCGTTGCATCTGGTGTGTGGCTCGGCGTTGCGGCCGCGCTCGCGGTCTACGCCAAGTATTCGTCGGGTCTTTTGCTGATCGCCTTTGGCGTTGCGGCCCTGGCCAGTGCCAGGCGACGCTCCGTTTTCAGCGGGCCTGGCCCCTATGTCGCTGTGGGCGTCTTTGCGGCGCTCATGGCCCCCCACGTCGCATGGGCCGTTGCCGATCGGATGTCGACGCTGGCTTACGCGGCGCAAAGTCTCGTGCCCCTTGGCAAGATCCCGTGGTCGATGATCACGGCCAACCTGTTGGGCGCTGCCCCTGTGTTCGCTGGCGCGGTTGGACTTGCGGCCTGGCTCGGACGCTCCCACGGCCAAGCGTCGTTCGCGCGTGAGATCGCCGTCATTGCGGCCGTGCCTTATGTTTTGACGATCGGCTTGTGCATGGCCTTGGGGCTCAGGGCCTCCCACACCTGGGCCCTCCCGACATTTGCCTACCTGCCGGTCATTCTCGCAGCGTTCATCAACCAGCCGTCCGCGCCTTCGTTGCGCACGATCTGGCGCTGGGCGCTCGCTGCCGCCCTGCTGCTTCCGATCGGTGGGGCCATCGGCCTTGCGCTCACATTTCAGCGCGGCGGGCTCAGCGCGACCGATCCGCAGGCCGAGTTCGCCCGCGATACGGCTGCGATCTGGGCTGCCGGGACGGGCGCGCCGTTGCGGATCGTGGGCGGGGATCACCATTATGCCATGGCAGCCAACGTCGCGCTCGCGGATCGTCCCGCCGCGTGGGCATTTGGCGAGCAGGCGCCGTGGATCACGCCCGAGCGGGTCAAACGGGAGGGCATGGTCGTCTTGTGCCGTGATGGCGCGGCGTGGCTGGGCTGTCGCACGGCGGCGACCGATCTTATCAACGCTGGAGCCGGATGGCACTGCCGCCTGACGCGCCGCCGGACGCTCTGGGGCCTCAGGGGTCCTGCTGTGTCGGTCGATGCTTATTTTATAGCGCCAGCCGGGTTCGTCGCCGACGGACGCTCAGGCTTTGGTCAGTGCCGGACGGAGTGACACCTTGAAGCTCGCCTCAGTCGCCAATTCAATCGTCTGCCAGCATGGCAAGGGCTGCCTGCCGTTCGCTCGACTTGAGCTTCAAAAACAGGGTGCGGGCTTTTTTGATGTCGGCGGCTGCGCCCTTATCGCTGGCGGCCTGCAAGGCGACGGTCGCTGGATGATCGGCCCCGCAAATGAAAACCAGCGCCTTCGCCAAGCGTCCCATGGTGGCGCGGTCGATCGTTTTTTCGTCCATGGACTGGTCTCCTGGGCCTCGGCAGCGCGAGCAGATCGGCTGTGTGTCACTTTGCAGATTGAATGCGGACCTGGCTGATCGGGCGGCCGGTTTCCAGGTCGAGGATCACGATGCCTTCGCCCGCTGGCCCATCGTAGTGCACTGACAGGCGGTTGCCTGACAACGATTGGGTGCGCACTTTCGCGCCGACCGGCAGCGCGAGCGCCATGTCGCTTGCAAGTGTTGTGCTGCTGGTCTGGGCTGCGGGTCTGGCATCCGGCGTCACGCTCACCGGCGCAACCGGACGTGTCGTCAGATAGACGATCCGCCCGATCACGGCTGCAAATCCGAGCGCTAAAACCACACCCATCCCGATGACGGCAAATCTCAGCCAACGGATGTTGGGGGTGTCGTCTGCGCGCGACCGCAGCAGCTCAAAGGTATCGACGCGCTCGGGCGGTTGGGTCATAGGCTATACGTCAAACCCTTGGATACCCGATGAAAGTAGACGACGTTTCGATGACGAGTGACCCAGCAAACGGCTCAAGCCCCGAAAAAACGACGAACGGACCGGCGGCCGTGACGGCGGGCGACACCGACGCCGGGGTGCGCCTTGACAAGTTTCTTGCGACCCATCTGCCGACGCTGAGCCGCACCCGTGTGCAGGCCCTGATCGCCGATGGTCAGGCGACACTTGGTGGCGTGCTTGTAAGTGATGGTGGATACCGGGTCAAATCGGGCGATGTCGTGTTGCTCAGTGTCCCGCCACCGCTGCCCGCCGAACCGTCCGGCGAAGACATCCAGCTCGTTGTCGTCTTCGAAGACGATGCGCTCATCGTCATCGACAAGCCGGCAGGCCTCGTGGTGCATCCGGCGGCTGGTCACGAGACCGGGACGCTCGTTAACGCCCTCATCGCCCATTGCGGCGACAGCCTCTCAGGCATCGGCGGTGTCCGGCGCCCCGGCATCGTCCACCGTCTCGACAAGGACACGTCGGGCGTCATGGTCGCCGCCAAGAGCGAAGCGGCCCACACGGCCCTAACCGCCATGTTTGCGGCTCACGATATCGAACGCGCCT
>JBBRKD010000325.1:0-3481 GCA_038218255.1 Hyphomicrobiales bacterium
GACGCAAGGCACCGGCGACCGGGTGACGGGGAACGCGGCCGATTTCGACGCGCAAGGTGAAACTGCAGTCGTCTCGGGAAACGTGGTCATGACATCGGGTATCGATCGTCGGGCGACGGCTGAGCGGGCGGAGTTCGCACAAAAATCCGATACGATCTTGCTGACCGGCAATGTGGTGGTGACGCAAGCACGCAACGAATTGCGCGGACGGCGGCTGATGGTCGACCGGAAAGCCGGGCGGACCGAGTTGACCTCGCCTGCCGAAGGGGCGCTATCCCGGAGCCGGATCTTTGCCAAGCTCTATCAGGGCGACGGCCAAGGAAACGCCCAAGGAAACGGCCAAGGAAACGTGCAACCGGCGAAATCTGCCGATCCCAAGAAGGCAGCAGCCGCCGCAGCCGTCGACGCGAGCGGGGCGGCCGGAGCCGCACTTGGGTTCGCAACCTTCAAGACCGACCCCAATGCCCCTGTCGATGTCGAAGCCGATAAGATGGCGGTCGAGGATGCGCGCAAAGTCGCGGTGTTTTCTGGCGATGTGAAAGCGGCGCAGGCGGACTTCACGATCCGCACGATTGAGCTTTCGGCATTTTATACCGGGGAGGGCGGGCTGTCGGCGGTTGCGAGCGGTGCCGCGTCAGATGTCAGCGGTGCGCCCAAGGTGCCGACGCAATTGACGCGCATTGAGGCCAAGGGCAAGGTCGTTGTCACGTCGAAAGCAGCCCAACAGGTCACCGGCGACTGGGCGAAATTCGACATGAAGGCCAACACCGTCACCGTCGGCGGTCGGGACGTCATTCTGACCCAGGACAAGAACATATCGTCGTGTGTGCAACTCGAAATCGATATGACGAGCGGACTGTCGCAATGCGTGACGCCACAGGGCGGTGTCACGGTGCAGGGCGGCACGGATGCGTCCGGCAAGCCCAAGCGACCCTCGCTCGTTTTCTATCCCCAAGAGCGAAAGAAAGAGGCCGCACCAGGAACCAGCGGCGCAAAGGTGCCAGCAGCACCTGCCCCGCCGCCCAAACCCGCCGCCAGCAGCTGGGAATCGGCAGTCGAGCCCAACCGTGCTCCTTGAACGTTCGACTTGAAAGTTCGACGCCTCAGATGTCGTCTTGTGCCACTCATCCCCAGACACGTTTGGCTCGCGGTCCCGGGTCTGCGGAAAGGCTTGTCTCGTGAAATTATTCGCGTTTGGTAAGGCCACACCGCCCGCTGAGCCGGTCGAACCCGTCAATTCAGACGTGTCCACCGCGCGCGCGATCGTCGATGCACAGGCCGACGAGGGATCTGACTATCTCGACGAGGCCACCGGCGGCGATGGCTGGCTGACGGCATTCGACGTCAAGAAATCCTACGGCAAGCGGCTTGTCGTCAAAGGCGTGAGCCTCGCAGTCGGGCGCGGCGAAAGCGTTGGCCTGCTGGGCCCGAACGGGGCTGGCAAAACAACCGTGTTCTACATGATCACGGGGCTCGTCGCAGCCGACGCAGGCGCCATCACGATTGACGGTCGAAACGTGACGCGGCTGCCGATGTATCGGCGCGCGCGCCTCGGCATCGGGTATCTCCCGCAAGAGCAATCAATTTTTCGCGGGCTAACCGTCGAACAGAATATCATGGCCGTGTTGGAGCTGGTCGAGCCGAAAAAAAAAGCGCGCCAGGAGCAACTCGACAGCCTGCTGGAAGAATTCCACATCACGCGCTTGCGAAAATCGCCCTCCATTGCGCTCTCGGGCGGCGAGCGGCGGCGCTGCGAAATCGCCCGCGCCTTGGCGTCACGCCCCTCGTTCATCTTGCTGGACGAGCCGTTTGCCGGGATCGACCCGATTGCGGTCGGTGATATTCAACAACTCGTGCGCCACTTGACCGACCGCGGGATCGGGGTTCTGATCACCGATCATAACGTGCGCGAAACACTGAGCCTGATCGACCGGGCTTACATCATTTACGACGGTCAGGTTCTGACACAAGGTAAGCCTTCGGAAGTCATAAACAATGAAGACGTCAAGCGCGTGTATCTGGGGGATATGTTCGTTAACGGGCGTTGAGTATCTTGCCTTCGAACGCTGCGAGAGAACGTGAGTTAAAGGTTCTGCGGGGATGGCACTTTCGGCAAGATTGGAGTTGAGGCAGGGCCAGCAGCTGGTGATGACACCCCAGCTGCAACAGGCGATCCGTCTTCTGCAGCTGTCGAACCTGGAGCTCAACCAGTTCATCGACCAGGAGCTTGAACGCAATCCCCTGCTCGAACGGGAGGAATTGCCGGTTCTGCCAGACACTGGCGCCGAGCGGGAGGCGGTCGAGGCCAACACGGCCGTGTCGGCACCCGACCAGGACGCATCAGACGAGTCCTATCTTGATTTGAGCACGCCAGCCGTCGATCCGGTGGCAGCACTCGATACCAATCACGAGGCGATCTGCCCCGATACGGCGCCCGGCGATTATGCCCAAGAGGCCGACGCGTCGCCGTTTGGGAGTGCCGGGGCGGCGATGACCCGCCAATCAAGCCCGAGCTTTGCCGACGATGAGTTCAACCTCGAAGCCTTCGTCGCGGCCGAAGTATCGCTGAAAGACCATCTCGCAGCCCAAGTGCCGCTGGCCGTCACAGGTCACATCGACATGATGATCGCCCAGCACCTCATCGACCTTGTCGATGATGCGGGCTATCTGGCCGCCGACATGGCGACGCTCGCCGAGCGCCTCGGCACAGATGCGGCCCACGTCGAGCGCGTGTTGCTCCGGTTGCAAACCTTCGATCCGCCGGGCGTTTTCGCACGCACGCTGGCCGAGTGTCTTGCGCTACAGCTCAAAGACCTGAACCGCTTCGATCCCCAGATCGCAGTGTTCCTCGATCATCTGCACCTCCTGGCGGCGCACAATTTGGCGGGTTTGCGCAAGGCCGTCGGCTGCGATGCCGAAGACCTCGCCGACATGATCGCCGAAATCAAGCAGTTGAACCCCAAGCCTGGCTTGCAGTTCGGCTCCGTCCAGTTGCAGCCAGTGGTGCCCGACGTCAGCGTCCGGGCCGCGGCCGACGGCAGTTGGCACATCGAATTGAACAGCGACACGCTACCCCGCGTGCTCGTCAACCGGAGCTATTTTGCCCGCGTGTCGACGACGCCGTCGGCGGTGAAAGACAAGAGCTATCTGCTGGACTGCCTGCAAACGGCGAACTGGCTGGTCAAGAGCCTCGATCAGCGGGCGCGGACGATCCTGAGAGTGTCAGAAGAGATCGTGCGCCAGCAGGACGCATTCTTCATGCACGGCGTTCAGTATTTGCGACCGCTCAACCTCAAAACCGTGGCGGACGCGATCTCGATGCACGAGTCGACCGTGTCTCGGGTCACCTCGAACAAGTACATCTCGACGCCGCGCGGAATTTTCGAGCTCAAGTATTTCTTCACGTCGTCCATCCAGTCGGCCTGCGAAGGCGAAGCGCATTCCTCTGAAGCGGTGCGCCACCGCATCAAGCAGATGATCG
>JBBRKD010000326.1:0-3478 GCA_038218255.1 Hyphomicrobiales bacterium
AGCTTGCCAGCCTCGATCATGCTCTCTGGCTGCACCGGCCGTTCCGCGCCGACGACTGGCTTCTCTATGAGATTGAAAGCCCATCGGCTGCAGCAGGACGGGGTTTCTCGCGGGGCACGTTCTTTGATCGGACTGGCCGCATGGTTGCCTCGGTTGCGCAGGAGGGCCTCATCCGGGAGCGCTCGACGTCGTTTGTGATTAAGTAATGTGCAGCTGTTGAAAATTGCCTATAGATTGTGCGAATATACCCTGCCTAAGTTTCTTGCAGGTAGCGGATCGTGGTGAGTTTCCATTCTGAATCATCGCGTTAGTCGATTGCGGCGGAATTGGCACGACACTTGATAGGTAAATAAACGGTAACTGTCGCCCATTGGGGGCGGCCAAGGGAGGGCCCGCATGAAGCTGATCACCGCGATCATCAAGCCGTTCAAGCTCGAGGAGGTGCGCTCGGCGCTGACCGATCTCGGCTTGCAAGGCATGACCGTCACTGAAGTTAAGGGGTATGGACGCCAAAAGGGTCACACGGAAATCTACCGCGGTGCCGAATACGCTGTGAGTTTTCTGCCCAAGATCAAGATCGAAGTCGCGGTCGCAAGCGGGACCGTCGACAAGGCGATCGAGGCGATCCAGAAAGCTGCGAAAACCGGCCAGATCGGGGACGGAAAGATCTTTGTCTCCACCATCGAGCACATCGTGCGCATCCGCACCGGTGAAGCCGACGACGACGCGATCTAGCTTTGAACCTTTCCGCATAATTCAGTCTCAGAAAACGAGGGAGTCACACTGATGATATCAAGCAAGACGTTGCGCACCGCCGGGGGGCTTGTTGCCGCCGCCGCGTTGGTCGCTTCAACGGGGGCAGCCTTTGCCGCCGACGCGCCAAAGCCGAACCCAGGCGACACCGCCTGGATGCTGGTTTGCTCGGCACTCGTGCTGATGATGTCGATCCCGGGCCTTGCCCTGTTCTACGGCGGCCTCGTCCGCACGAAAAACATGCTGTCCGTGCTCACGCAGGTGTTCATGATTGTTAGCATGGTTGGCCTGATCTGGGCCCTCTATGGCTACTCACTCGCACTCGGTGACGGCTCGGGTCCCTACGTTGCCTACATTGGCGGGTTCGGTAAAGTCCTGCTCGCAGGCGTGACGACATCGTCGAACGTGGGCACGTTCACGCCCGGCACGGTCATCCCTGAGTATGCATTCATTGTATTCCAGATGACGTTTGCGATGATCACTCCGGCTCTTATCGTTGGCGCCTTCGCTGAACGCATGAAGTTTTCGGCTATCATCGTGTTCATCGCGCTGTGGGTGACGTTCATCTACATCCCGATCGCACATTGGGTCTGGGGCATTGCCGCTCCTGATGACGTGATTGCTGCAGCCAAGGCGCTTGCGGCTGCGACGGGCGATGCTGCAAAGAAAGTGGCCCAAGAAAAGCTCGACGGCGTTCTAGCCGGCGCTGGTTGGCTGGCTCAGGCAGGTGCGCTCGACTTTGCTGGCGGCACGGTCGTTCACATCAACGCTGGTATCGCTGGCCTCGTCGGCGCACTCGTCGTTGGCAAGCGCACGGGCTATGGCAAGGAAGCAATGCCTCCTCACTCGCTGACGCTGACCATGATCGGCGCCTCGTTGCTGTGGGTCGGCTGGTTCGGCTTCAATGCGGGCTCGAACCTCGAAGCCAACGGTACGACGGCTCTCGCCTTCATCAACACGATGCTCGCCACCTGCGCTGCGGGCTTCTCGTGGGCGATCTGCGAATGGGCCGTGAAGGGTAAGCCTTCGTTGCTCGGTCTCGTGACCGGTGCGGTCGCAGGCCTCGTTGCTGTCACGCCAGCTTGCGGGTTTTCCGGCCCGATGGGTGCGATTGTGCTCGGTCTCATCGTCAGCCCCATCTGCCTGCTGTTCTGCACGAGCATCAAGCATGCGCTGGGCTATGACGATGCGCTTGACGTGTTCGGCGTCCACTGCGTCGGTGGGATCGTCGGCGCGCTTGCGACCGGCATCCTGGTCAACCCGGCGCTTGGTGGCACGGGTCTCACGGACTACACGAACCTGAAAGACATGGTCGGCTCGTACGATACGATCGCCCAGTTGATCATTCAGGCGAAAGCTGTCGGCGCGACCTTGCTCTACTCGGGTATCGGCTCCTTCATTCTGTACAAGCTCGTCGATCTCGTGATCGGCCTGCGCCCTGCAGAAGAGAAAGAGCGCGAAGGTCTCGACATCACCGAACACGGCGAGCGCGCCTACAACTATTGAAACTTGCGCCTCTTGAGATAACGGCGCGTCGCGGGCTTCAGTCTGCGACGCGCCTCACGGACTAAAGCTTACGATGACGAACTCCTCCCGACTGGCGACTTGCCCGGCCTGCGCCCTGCAGAGCTGGGCATTTTTTATGGAATGCGGATGGTCGTGCGACGGGAGAGACGCGGCAGGAGCTTGATCAGATCTCGGCGGGCGACCGCGATGCAGCCCTCGGTCGGGGCATATCCGTCGCGTGCGCAGTGGAGGAAGATGGCGCTGCCACGGCCTGGAATGCGGGGCTTGTCGTTGTAGCCGAGCACGACGATGACGTCGTAGAGGCCATCACTGCGCCAGAGGGTCTCGGCGCTCGCCCCATAGGGATGGACGACGAAGCGATTGTAATTGTGGTCGCGGGACGCGTCGCACCAGCCATCAGCGGCTGACAGGGCGCGCAGCGACAGACGGGTAGATGGGCGGCAGAGGCGATCTCGGCGCCAGAACGCTTCGCGGATGGGCCAGACGCCGACCGGCGAAGCACCGTCGCCTTCGCGTTTGCGCACGCGTCGGCCCGAGCGGCCGATGGCGCAACGGATCGTGAGTTGCCCGCATTGGAGGGTGCCCGAGGTCGCGCGGGCGCTCAGTGTTCTCACCACCAGTTGATGAGCGCGGGGCGGTGTGCGCATGATAGTCCTCCGGATCGACCCACAGTTCAACGATACACGCGCCTATGTTCTGCCCCTACGCCACAGATGACGGTTCACACCGCGGCTCGACTTGCGCGATGTTCGCCGCCATCTGATGTCGATGACCTGTCTGCAACCCGGAGCCTCGCCCCATGAGCACCGCCCGCCGCATTCTACTCGTCGACGACGATGACGATTTGCGCTCGGCGCTGCAAGACCAGCTGGCGTTGCACGAGGAATTCGAAGTGACGGCGACGAATTCGGCAACCAAGGGGATCGAGCTTGCGAAGTCGGGCGTGCCCGATCTCATCTTGTTTGACGTGTCACTGCCGGACATGGACGGGCGGGAAGCGGTGAAAATGCTGCGCAAGAGCGGGTTCCGCAACCCGATCCTCATGCTGACGGGCAATACATCCGACGCTGACCAGATTTTGGGGCTCGATGCGGGTGCCAACGATTATGTCCACAAGCCGTTCAAGTTCGCCGTGCTGCTGGCGCGCATCCGGGCACAGCTGCGCCAGCATGAACAAAGCGAAGATGCGGTGTTCACG
>JBBRKD010000327.1:0-3457 GCA_038218255.1 Hyphomicrobiales bacterium
AAGGCGCTATCACCGCTTTTCTGATTGACGCCAACACGCGCACGATTGAACCCGTGACGCTCACCCGCAAACCCACCGCGCTTGCCGAGATTTACCAACTGCTCGGGTGTTCAGTCATCACCACCGCCCCCCTCAACAGCATTGATAGTATTTACGTTGACGACGAGGGTTTGATAAACGGCCCCGTCTATAACTTTTTTGCGGTTCTCGGTAGCAGCCACGAGCCAATTGCAGGGCGCGGCTTGGTGGTTGGGATTGACAGCGACGGCAACGACGCCACCCCCGCCATCACGCTCGGAGACCTGCGCGCGCGGGTGGTGTTTGTTGAGCACTTGATGCGCGACCTCTGGACCGTAGCGCCCGCGCTGAAGCCGTTTCAAGCCAAGATGACCAGCCTCGCCAACCTCACGGCGGGGTTGAGTGCCCAGGTTTCAGGATGAGCGCCGAAATTCCAGCACCGCACAAGCTTGCCTTCAATGCCATGACGTGCGGACGGTTCGAGAACTTCGCATTGATGGCTTGCAATCTCGATGGTCTGGCCACCAGCGCGATTGTGTGCGTGAGCAAGGATGGCGACGCTTTCAGGCTGTTTCCGCTGTTTGTGGCGGTGACACAGGACATGCGGCTGACCGATACCGACGGGCAGGCACTGGAACGGTAACAAGTCAATTCTCGTCACATGATGGGGCCTGCCGTCGCAAGCGGCTCCACGCCTTCGGGCCGACCACAACCAACGAAAGCTCACCCCATGCTCAGCTCATGGCTTACCGACTGCTCCCACGTTATCCAATATGCCGAGAACCACGGTTTTCTTGGCTATCTCGCCACCCTCACTGTCATGGTGCTGGCGCTGCCGTTCTTCGCCGCCGCCTGCGTCCTTCGGGCCGTCGCCAATCAACGCGCAAGCCGCCGCCACCCCGCAACATCGCCCACTGGTCAGGTGGTCAATTTCAGCCGTTGGCGGCGCTGACCCACCAGCGGCCCAAGCGGCTAGGCGGCGCAGTGGCCCAGCTTTGTGGGGAGCGGCCGCGCCGCCACGCCTTGGGCCTCGTGGCATCCGCTACCTCAGCGGTTTCTTCACACGGCCCGTTCATCGTGGCCTTGTAACCTAGCCAACCCAGCGACAGCCGTCCCTTCCCCCGCAGTCCAAAACGGTGCCCGTCGTTGAAGTGTGCCTTCGCGCGCTTGGGCGCGCTCAGTCCCCCGTCATCATCTGCGGCATCGCGTGACAATCGCCTCTTGTTTGGGCATGCGCAGTTAATTCTCTTGTATCAAGTAAAGAAGAGAGTGCGCGGCTTACGGACTCCGGTAGCCGGGCACCACAATATCGCCGCGCGTGTGTCCGTGCCGTCCATCCCGACCTAGACCGGCAACGCGCTATGAAGGTGGCGCGCCAAGGATCGGTAACAGAACGGTAACAATCACCACCGCTATCGGTCATATCGGTGCGTTAAGCGGTGGGCGAAACCGAGGGGGCGGGAATGTTGATGCAGAGGCGGGTCGAGCTTTGAGCGGTGGGCTATGCTCAGACGTATTTGGCGGCGTTTCGGCGGGAAGGACATGCTTGGGTGGCTCCCCCACCTCTGGCACGGCCTCAGCGGGCTTGTTAGAGGCCGTGGCGGGCGCGGCCGAACCGACCAATCCGTAGAACCCAAACGCCGACAGCAGTTCCGCGAGAACGGCGGGCAACAGCGCCAAGCCGAATGCGATCTGTTCCGCCGACAGGCCCAAAATCGCCCCAAACATTTTCGCCTGCGGATCGGCGCTGCCCGTTGTCCCTTGATCAAGCTTCTGCGCAGCAGCCGCCTGCTCGTCGCGTAAAGACGCGACGCCGTCACAAAACTCGCGCTGCAGTTTGGATTTTGGCTGGGTGCAGGCGGCGGTCTGGCTGTAGTTTGCTGCCCCCTCGGCAATCTTGAGCGAGGCACTGGTCCGGTCGTATGCGGACTGGGCCCGCTGATGGGTGTCGGCCGTCCCCTGCCGGACCCCGGTAGTGGCATCACGCGTACTGGCGACGAAACCAACACCTGCCGTCAGCGAATAGGCCAGACACGGCCAGAACAGCAAAAACAATGTCGTCGCCCGCGTGATCGCCCGTTTGCGCCAGGCGTCGGCCGCCAGCACCAACAGCGAGCATTTGAGCGCGTCGACTGCGACCGAGAACGCCGCCAGTCCGGCGCGGTCAAGGTCGGTTGCACCCAACGACCAGCCGAAGCGGGCGTTGAACAGCATGGTGCACGCCGTCACCACCAGCATCGCAATCCAGGCCCAGATCGACGCGACGGTCACGAGGGCCTCCCGATCACCGGCAGCTGCACCACGGCGGTCGTGCCGGTGGCTTTGTTCTGGTAAATTGCGCGACCTACTGGCAGGTCGCGGACCTTGACCGGCAGCTCGGCCTGGTCGCCGAACACTGCGCTGACGTGCTGGGGGATAGCCAAGCGGAACGCCAACACGCTCTGCAACTGGCTGCGCACTGTGGTGGGTAAGTTCTCCTCGGTGGGGTCCTGCACCGTCACGATCAGGCGAATGCCGACGCTGCGGCCCCGCCGTGCCAGCTTCTGCAAGCCGACGAGCAATGCCTTATGGGCCGCACGGTCGGCTGGGTTGGAAGGTGGCTCGATGAAGGCCGCCAACTCGTCGATGATCACCGCGATAAACCCTTCGGTGGCATTATCGACACCTGCGTCGCGCTGCGCGTGATTGCGCGCATCCATGGTGGCGCCCAAGCTGTCGATCAGCGCGGCAAACGCAGACTGCTCCCAGATGATCTTCACCTTGCCAGGATCGGTATCGCGGTAGCGGTTGAACGCCACCCCTTCTTTGCCGTCGACGAGGTAGACCTGTTCAAACAGATCGAGATTGGCAAATACCGACTGGCAGATCACATGGAGGGCGTTGCTTTTACCAGTGCCAGACGCACCGCAGAGCAACACGTGGGTCAACTCTTCCAGCGGCACCTGTAACGGCTCACGCGAGATCGTATCGACGCCAACGAACAGGTTGCCCGGCTTAAAATTTGACGGTTCAAAAGCCAACCGGCGTGGCAGCGGTGTGTGGCGGTGCAGGCGAACATGGGTGGCGTCATCCTGGCTGACGGTCCACTCAAAGGCGTCGCCCAAAAAGGCGCGGATGCTCCCCAGTTGCTGCCGCCATTCGCTCAAATTGGCGGGACCCGCGAAGTGGCGATAGACGTACTGATGCTGTTGGAAATCTGAGCGATCGTAAATCAGCGTCGGGAACTCTTCCCGTTCGGCACGAATACCGAGAAAAGCGCCCAAGGTGAGCACCCTCCCCTCGTAGCCCAACAGGCTGTAGTTGTCGTGGCCGCGTTCTCGGTCGGCGCAGGGGAATAGTTTGGACGCGGCCTTCAGGATGATCTCGCGGTGGTCGACGGGGGCAGCCGCCTAGCGCTCAAAGACTCCGTCGATGCGGTTGATGTCAACCAGATAGTTCT
>JBBRKD010000328.1:0-3452 GCA_038218255.1 Hyphomicrobiales bacterium
AAACATCGCGTCGACCATGTATGCCGGGATCGTGTTTGGCGGGCCGAAGTGGAAGTTTGTGGCCCCTAAGAAAGCAGGCTTTGGAGTGTTGATGGCGCAAGCGACAACGACCAACGAGGCCGGTGCATCCGTCAAAGTCGATCCAGGTTTGACCAAGAAGGACGCGACAGCTGAGCAGCTCAAAGCGGTCGAGGACCTGAAGGCCTGGATCATTCGCGAAAAACCAACCCCCGATCAGATCCAGAAACGGGCTGAAGAAATGCGCAAAGCCACAGGCGTGTCGCAATAAGCGGTTCGCAGGGGTATGGTGGCGGCGCTTCGATCCGGAGCGACCAAGCCTGCGTTGTCAGTGACGCTGTGCGAATGCTGTGAAAAGGTCCAACCCCGTGTCAATCGTGATCACCTATGTCGCAACTTTGTTAGCCTTCGCGGGCATCGATTTCGTATGGCTCGGCTTCATCGCGCACGGTTATTATCGCTCCCAGATCGGTCATTTGCTGGCGACAGACTTTAATCTTGTAGCCGCCGCAGCCTTTTATCTCGTGTACGTGGTTGGCCTGATGGTGTTTGCGGTCATGCCAGCGATTGCAAGCGGCGGCGTAATGCGCGGCCTCGTGCTTGGTGCCATGTTCGGCTTCTTTTGCTACGCCACCTACGATCTGACCAATCTTACGACGCTCAAGAATTGGTCGCTGCCGCTGTCGCTCGTCGACATGGCCTGGGGTAGCCTTGTGAGCGGCATCGCCGCAGCTTTCGGCACATGGGTGGCAGGGCGCCTGTAGGGGTGTAGAGGCCCCGTCACGCCCGCGGATGGGCCTTGTCATAGACGGCAAGCAGGCGATCGCGATCAACCTCGGTGTAAACCTGGGTCGTGGAAAGCGACGCATGGCCGAGGAGTTCCTGGATCTGACGCAAATCGGCCCCGGCAGACAACAGATGCGTCGCAAACGAATGGCGCAGTGCGTGCGGCGTTGCAGTCGCGGGAAGCGACAGCTCATCGCGCAGTCTCACCATCGTCAATTGTATGATGCGGGGGCTCAGGGGGCCACCCTTTTCCCCCACAAATAGCGGTTCGTCGTCGGCCCGCGCATACGGGCACAGCGCCTGATAGCGGGCAATGGCTGCGACCGTGACCGGCAGAATAGGAACGAGGCGCTGTTTGTTGCACTTGCCGGTGATGACAAGCGTATCGCGGTCAGCGCTCGGGGCATCATTAACGCAGAGGCCCAACGCCTCCGAAATGCGTAGGCCAGCGCCGTAAAGCAACAACAGTACCGCGGTATCGCGGGCGGCAATCCAATCCAAGGGCGACGCCGCAGTCTGTAAGATGACGGCCGCCGCTTTCTCCACCGTCAAAGGTTTGGGCACCGAATGAGGAACGCGCGGGAGACCGAGCGCCAGGATTGCGCGGTTTTTCGCCTGACCGGACGCTTCGAGCCAGCGAAAGTACATCCGCAGCGCACTCATCGTGCGCGCAAGCGACCGGCTGGAGACGCCGTGCCGACGACGGGCTGAGAGAAACGAGCGGAAGGCCTTGGCGTCGGCTTTGACGAGGCTCGCGAGTGTCGGCGGGTGCCCCCATAGGTGTTTCAAGTGACCGAGAAACTGGCGCAGGTCCCGCTCGTAGGCAGCAATTGTCAGATCGGCAGCCCCGCGCTCATGCCGCAGGTGGGTCAGCCAGTCCTCACACGTGGCCGCGAGGTCGTCTTCCAGCGCAAGCTCAGTGCCGTCATCGAGAAGGGCTGCAAAGGTTCGTGGCACGGCGGCGTCACCTGTTCTAAAACTCCGCCACCAGCCTTCGATGCGTCTGGTTAACAGAATGTTAATACGCCGCGAAAAGCGATCACAGGAACAAGAGGCGGAGCGCCATGGCGCACGAGACGACCACAATGAGCGGGCGGATGATTTTCGATCCGTGAGTAATGGCAGTGGTGGAGCCAAGCTGGGCACCGGCCGTTTGACCGATCGCCATCAGCAGCCCGAGTGAATAAATCACGTCGCCGTGGACGATGTAAACAATCAGCCCCGAAATGTTTGAGATGAAGTTCAAAACCTTTGTGTTTGCGGTCGCCTTCAACAGTCCGTAGCCAGCCAGCGCCACAAACCCGATGGCAAAAAACGAACCTGTGCCCGGCCCGAGCATGCCGTCGTAGAACCCGATCGGTGCTGCAACGATGAGTGCAAACGCCAGCGGGCTCAACCGCGCTTTGCTGTCCTGATCGCTGGCCTTGGGGCCAAACGCAAAATAGAGCGCGATCCCGATCAGAAGGATGGGAATAGCGCGCGCAAGAAGCACGGGATCAATCCACCGCAACGCATAGCCGCCAAGTGCTGCTCCGACCAGCGTCGCAAAGCCTGAAATCTTCAGATCCCGCCAGTCCACGAGACCGGCACGCCAATAGCGGTAGCTCGCCATGGCCGAACCGAACGTCGATTGCAGTTTGTTTGTCGCCACCGCAGTCACGGGGGGAACGCCGGAAATCAGCAGCGCAGGCAGCGTGATCAGTCCGCCGCCACCGGCAATGGAATCGACGAAGCCGCCAACGAACGCTGCGACCACCAGAAAAACAAGCGTCGTCGGCTCAAGCGGCATGTCGCGCCTCTATGCGGCTTCAAAAGCAGCGTTAGATGCCGGACAGGGCCGATTTGCAATCGCTCCGCACTGTGTTCGGTGCGACAAGTGCCCCTCAGGCGCTAGGAGCTGGGCCCAACCACGTTTCAGGCGGGGCCGGTGCGCCGTAGTGATAGCCCTGCAGATAATCGACACCGGCCTCGATGAGGAACGTCGCCGTCGGTCCGTCACCCACCCATTCGGCAACCGTCTTCATCCCGAATGTTTTCGCCAAGTCGACCATCGATTTGATGAAAACCTGGTCGCCGCGGTCGTGGCAGACATTCTTCACGAACGCCCCGTCGATCTTGACGAAATCCGCGTTTAACAGCTTGAGGTTTCGGAAGTTGGTATAGCCGACGCCAAAATCGTCGATGGCTGCAAAACACCCGAGTTCCTTGATCGTATCGACGAAAGCCATGGTCTGGTCGAGGTCGTGGATCGCAGCCGTTTCCGTGATCTCGATGGTCAGCCGCCGCGTGATCGCCCGATTCGAACCCGTCAGCCGGTGGAGCGAGACGAGCCAGTCGTTGTCGCCAGACGTCAGCCCCGACACGTTGAGCGAAACGTTCAAGGTCGGATAGCGCGTCAGCAGGCGGATCGCCAGCTCCTGAGCGCGGAGGTCGATGAGGCGGGACAACCCGAGCTGCTCGGCAATCGGCATGAAGTCGCCAGCCGATACACGCGTGCCGTCAGGCGCGATCATGCGGAGCAAGCACTCGTAGTGCTCGTGTGCCCCCGTGCGCGCGGTCACCATCGGCTGAAGTTCAAGCACCATGCGCTGTTCATCGAGCGCGGTGACGAGCGCGTTGGCGAGTGCAGAATTGCAGCGCTTGATGGC
>JBBRKD010000329.1:0-3449 GCA_038218255.1 Hyphomicrobiales bacterium
TGGCGCGCGGGAGCGGCGTTGACGGCCTTGCGGCCATGCGCGCGCAAAGACTGTCGTGCCCGGACGCTGAGATGACGCTTTTGCGTCCGTTCCTCGGCGTGCCGAAATCGCGCCTTCAAGCGACGCTGCGCGCTCTTGGTCGAACCTGGATCGACGATCCGACCAATCGCGACACCGCTTTTGAGCGCGCGCGATTGCGGGCCGGTGCCGGAGCGACAGTGGCTGGCGCGATGGCGGCCGCCGGCCTGACAAACTCTGCACTTGCGCTGACGGCAGCGCGTACGGCGCGGGCCAGCGACGCGCTGCAAATGATGACAGACGACATGGACGCGCGCTGCGTAATCCTGGTTCCCGGTCTCGAATCGACCTTCGCGCGGGTCGAATTCGAGCGCGCACCCGCCGAAATCCGCATTCGACTGCTCGCCCGGCTCCTGGCGCGTCATGGAGGCGATCACCCCGCAGCCGAGCTTGCCGAGATTGAGCGTTTGGAGGAGCGCCTTGCTGGGCAACTGGGCGGAGCGACGCTGGGTGGATGCCTTATCGAGGTGTCGGGTCAGGTTGTCTCGATCCGCCGCGAAGTTGGTCGCGAGGGATTGCCACAGATTGCGCTCAGGCCCGGTCAATCTGCCGTGTGGGACGGGCGGTTCGTCGTCGGGATTTCGCCGGACGCGCCGGGTGCGTGTGAGGTCCGCGCGCTGACCGCGCTCGAATGGGCCGATCTGAGGCGCGCGCTGCCCCGGCTGGAGCCATGCGCGCGATGGGCCACAACCGCGCCGGTGTTTTTTTCTGGGCTGTGTCTGGTCGCCCTTCCGGTTCACACTGCGGCCGTCTCAGATCCGCGGCATGGGGTTTGCAATCAAACGCGAGACCTGGCGCGAGACCTGGCCCAGCTTTTGGGGACTGCAACGGGGGTGCTCCTGCCGCATGGGCTCGTGGTGGCTGAAGGTGCCGCTGTCTTTGAGGCCTGCTGCACGGCTTACCCCATCGACCGCCTCGTTTCTGCCGCACGGTGAAGGCGACATGACCTGCCGGGTCGCGTATTCACCTGCGATCTCGCGCTTTTGGTCCCTCCCCACGCCTATCGCAGGTGTTCTGCTTGGCAAATCGGGGGGGAGACCCTATTTTGACGTTAAAGGTTAAAGGCCGCACCCCCAATTTGGTGAGACCCGCGCCGCCGCCCGCGCCGTTCAAGGTTGGACGGATACCGGGTAGATAGGGACCGACATGAACTCGAACATACAAAAGCTCGCCATCTGGGTTGCCTTGGTGGTTTTGGCTGCGGCGCTTTTCAACATCTTCAATAATCCCCGCAACACCAATCGCGGCACGCCCATCACCTATTCCGACTTCTTGAATTCGGTGCAGTCGGGGAACGTGCAGCAGGTGACGATTGCTGGCAATCGCGTCTACGGCACGCTCAAGGAAGGCGGCACGACCTTCTCGACCTTGAAGGACGAGGATCCGCGCCTCGTTGATCGCTTGCGCGAGAAAGACGTGAAGTTTGAGTATCGCCCCTCGGAAGAAGAGCTGCCCTCGATCATGAGCGCGCTCATCAACTGGTTCCCGATGCTCCTGCTCATTGGCGTGTGGGTCTTCTTCATGCGCCAGATGCAATCGGGCTCGGGCCGCGCCATGGGCTTTGGTAAATCGCGGGCGAAGTTGCTCACCGAACGACACGGCCGCGTGACGTTTGAGGACGTCGCTGGCGTCGATGAAGCCAAGTCCGACCTGGAAGAAATCGTCGACTTCCTGCGCGATCCGCAGAAGTTCCAGCGGCTCGGCGGCCGCATTCCGCGCGGCTGCCTGCTCGTTGGCCCTCCCGGCACCGGTAAGACGCTGTTGGCGCGCGCCATCGCTGGCGAAGCCAATGTGCCGTTCTTCTCGATTTCGGGCTCAGACTTCGTGGAAATGTTCGTCGGCGTTGGCGCGTCGCGCGTGCGCGACATGTTCGAACAAGCCAAGAAGAATGCACCGTGCATCATCTTCATCGACGAAATCGACGCTGTCGGGCGCAGCCGCGGCTCGGGTATGGGCGGCGGCAACGACGAACGCGAACAGACGCTCAACCAGCTGCTCGTCGAAATGGACGGCTTTGAAGCCAACGAAGGCATCATTCTGATCGCGGCGACCAACCGGCCCGACGTGCTCGATCCTGCCTTGCTGCGTCCGGGCCGCTTCGACCGCCAGATCACGGTGCCCAATCCCGACGTGATCGGACGCGAGAAGATTCTCAAGGTTCATATGAACAAAGTGCCGTTGGCGCCCGACGTGGACCCCAAGATTATCGCGCGCGGAACACCCGGTTTCTCGGGTGCCGATCTCGCCAACCTAGTCAACGAGGCGGCTCTCCTTGCTGCCCGGCGCAACAAACGCATCGTCACGATGGTCGAGTTTGAATACGCCAAAGACAAGATCATGATGGGCGCGGAACGCAAGACCATGGCCATGAGCGAAGAGGAAAAGAAGCTCACGGCCTATCACGAGGCCGGGCATGCCGTCGTCGGGCTTAAGGTGCCGCAGGGCATGCCCATCCACAAGGCCACGATCATCCCGCGCGGCCAAGCGTTGGGGATGGTGATGTATTTGCCCGAAGGCGACCGCTTGTCGACGAAGTATGTCGAGTTCCGTTCGCGGCTTGCGACTGTCATGGGCGGCCGGGTTGCTGAAGAGATCACGTTCGGTAAGGACAACATCACCGGTGGCGCGTCGAGCGACATCAAGCAGGCCACGCGCTTGGCACGCGCGATGGTGACCCAGCTTGGGTTCTCCGACAAACTCGGCAAAGTTGCGCTTGGCGACGGCCAAGATGAAATGTTCATGGGCATGAACATGGGGCGGCAGTCGAATGTTTCGGAAGCCACCGCGCAAATCATTGATGCCGAAGTCAAGCGCCTGATCGATCAGGGTTACGACGACGCCACACAGATCCTGACCGAACACCGCGACGCGTTTATCCGGTTGGCGGAGGCCTTGCTTGAGTTCGAGACCCTCACCGGCGACGAATGCAAGCAGATCATGCGCGGCGAAAACATCAACCGCAAATTGGATGACGATAGCGGCAACAGTGCTGCTGGATCCGCTGTGCCGAGCACCCGTCAGCGCCCGCGGAACGAACCCTCGGGCGGCCTCGAACCTCAGCCGACGTAACGGTCGAGCGAAGCGTCTCTTTAACGGCCACAGGCAAGCCCTGTGGCCGTTTGCGTTTATCGATGTGCGGTAGTCAACGTTTCTGCAGGCGCTATAACCCGCCGTATGCATACTCACCTCGCTCTCCGCCCCGTCGGGCTGTACCCGTCCGACCTCGTGTCCCAGCTCGGCCAAGCCACCGATCAATCGTTTGTTGGTCTTCCGCTGTCGAATACCGGGCTCGTGTTTACGGCAATCGAAGTCGCAACCCGTTCTGGCACGGTGGCATCGCGCCAGCTGATCGACCTGTCCACGCTGTTCCA
>JBBRKD010000330.1:0-3432 GCA_038218255.1 Hyphomicrobiales bacterium
AAGTCGTGACAAGGCTGATGGCGATCCGGGCATCCGAAGGCGATACGGTCGTCTACGTGCGGGCGGACAAATCACAGCCCTATGGCGACGTCATGGAAATCCTCGGCCGCGTCGGAGAAGCCGGCTACGGGCGGGTCTCGCTGCTGGCGCAACCCCAAGGGGCACCGCGCGCACCAGCGGCAGTCACGCCAACGGCTACACCGTGAGTGGGGGAACCGTGAGAGGGCTTGGCCTATCGACCTGGACGCTCTCGTTGGCGCTGCACGGCCTCGTGCTGCTGCCGTTGGTTAGCTTTGGAAGCTCGGGCGCGCAAACAGTCTATGACGAGGGCGCAGGCAACGATGCCTTCAGGCTCGAGCAAGGGATGACAATCGAGGCCGTGAGCTTTGGCGATGCGGTCGAGCGAGTCGAGATTGCCGAAGTGGCGCCAATGATCGCGCAGGCGCTGCCCCCGCCACTTCTTGACGCCAAACCGGTCGAACCCGATCTCACCAAGGTGATCACGGCGATCAACAGCCCGGTCGAAACCGCAGCCGTCATCGAGACGCCACCGCCTGACATGGTGCGGCCCAACGAGGTTGCTGAACGCGATGCGGCAGCGCAGGTCGCGATCCTCACTGAGAAGAGCGCGGGCCAAGCCCAAGATGGCGGCAAGGCTGAAGCGCTTTCAGCTTACGTGGGTAAAATTCATGGCGCACTGCAGCGTGCGAAAGTGTCGGCAGCGTCCGGCGGCGTCGGGCAGGTCACGCTCGGCTTCACGCTGGATGCGGGTGGGCGTGTGATCGACAAGCAGGTCATCAAGAGTTCGGGCGTCGCCTCGCTGGACCGGGCAGCCGTCGAGTGGCTGGAACGCGCCGAGTTTCCCCCCTTGCCGGGCGTGCTGGGAACCGGCCAGCGATTCAACGTGCCGCTGACCTTTAAACGAAAATCAAGTTGAGATCGCTTGGTCGCTGACGGCGCGGCTAAAAGCTGACCGTCGGTTTGGGCGAATTCACGCGGATCGGCCTCGTCCAGGTCGATCCGGTGGCGGGGGACAATTGGCTGCAGAAACAGAACAACGTGTCCTGGGCCACGGTGCGTTGACGCTGCGGCATGGCGCTGCGATGTTCACGCGCGCATCGACCTTGCTGGTGCATTGCCACCAGCTTGACCAGAGCATGCGAGAGGGCGCTTGAGATGAGTGGCGTGGTGCTGGCCATGATCGGCTACGTCCTGGTGCAGTTCGCCATCGGCATTGCGGTGTCGCGCCGCGTGTCGAGTGAGGCCGACTACATCCTGGCTGGCCGCTCGCTCGGCACCGGGCTCGTCGCCTTCTCGGTCTTTGCGTCGTTCTTTGGTGCAGAAGCGATCGTTGCTTCAGCAGGCGTGGTTTACGAAAAGGGGCTCAGCGGCGCAATTGTTGATCCCTTCGGCTATGGGCTTGCGCTGGTGATCGTGGGAGCGCTGCTGGCTGGCCCGTTGTGGCGGCGAGGGTTGACGACGTTTGCCGATCTGTTCCGGCAGCGCTATGGCCCGGGCGTCGAGCGGCTTGTCGTCCTTGTGCTTCTGCCGGGATCACTGTTCTGGGCAGCCGCGCAAATCCGCGCATTCGGACAGGTGCTGAGCGCCAACTCTACGCTCGAACTTTCAACCGCGATCACGATCGCAGCCGTGCTGGTGGCGGCCTACTCCGTCGTCGGCGGTCTGCTCGCCGATAGCGTGACAGACGTTATTCAGGGGCTTGCCGTAATCGCCGGGCTGGTCGTTTTGACGGGAGCGATCGCCATGTCGGGCGCGGTGCCGGTCGTGACGGCAGCCGCAGCCCCACTCACCACGCTCGCCGAACCGGAGGTCCGCGGCTCGCTGCAATGGTTGGAGGAACTCCTGATCCCGATCTGCGGGACGGTCGTCTCGGTCGAGCTGATCTCGCGCTTTCTCGGGAGCCGGTCGGCTCACGTGGCAAGCGTCGGGACTGGCATCGGCGGTTTCATGTATCTCGCAGTCGGGGTCCTGCCGGTCTATCTGGGTGTCACTGGCCGGGACCTATTGCCGGGGTTGGGCGAGCCTGAACAGATCGTGCCCAAGCTCGCCGAACTCTACCTCCCGGGGATGTTCCGGATCGCGTTCGTAGGCGCATTGGTATCGGCGATCCTCTCGACCGTGCATTCCGCACTCCATGGTTCAGCAGCGCAAGTCTCGCACAACATCGTCTTGCGGCTCTATCCAGATCTTGGGGCGGACCAGAAACTCTGGATCGTGCGCGGGACCGTGATGGCGCTCGCGATGGTGGCGTTTGCGCTGTCGCTTAGCAGCGAACGCATTCACGATCTCGTCGAGACCGCATCGGCGTTCGGCAGCGCCGGAGTGTTCGTCGTCGCCCTATTCGCAATGTTCACCCGCTTCGGCGGACCAGCGAGCGCGTATGGCGCGCTGACGGCGGGCATGGGCGTCTGGCTCGTGGCCAAGTTCGCGATCGGTTTTCATGCCCCGTATCTCGTCGCGCTCGTTTCAGCCTTCGCTGCCTACGTCGCACTGGCAGGATGGCCTCGTGCGGTCGGTGCGCGATCGAGTTAACTTGGTTGCTTAACTTGGGTTTTTAGCTCGGCTGCGACGCGCACCGTTGCAGCGGCGGCTGGATCGGGGCACGCGCCCAGACGAACTTCCGGTTCATAAACCGCATGCCCTGGTAGCCGATGATGACGAGGTGCCCGCTGTCTTGAACTTCCACCGCGAGATCGTAGGATTTGCCAACCTTGGGATCGTAGATCCATCCTGCGTCGTAGGTCCCGTCCGGCTGTCGTTCGAGGCCGCCGACGATTTGAAGCCCGCAGATGGGCTGGTCGCGCTTGGCCGGGTTGGGGTTAAGGCTGTCGACCTGTGGCTTACCCGTGCGATCGACAGGCTCCTTCAGCCACGCAATGCGGCCGCAGAGTTTGCGCCCGCACAGGGTCAGTTCAATGGCGCCTTTGCCGGTGTCGTCGATCCAAAGCCCTTCGACACTTGCTGCCGCTCCAGCGGCCCCGGCTGCTGCTGTGGCCGCCACCGTTCCGCACCACAACCCGGCAAGAACGCTGACTGCGCCCGTGGCAATGCGTGTCATGGGCGCGCAGTGGGCAGGCTGATACACCATGGATTAGAACTCCAACTTAGCGAAGCACAAAGGCGCAGGCCGTTGCGAAGTCTCGGGTTTTAAGACTCGAAAACGGCAAAACCTGGATGGAGGCCCTTGGTAGTCGTCCTGGGCATTGCCATCTCCAGGCCATAGTTCTCAGTGCGATCGCAACGTGAGGGCGGGAATGGCGAGATGGCTGGCGTCGCTTAGGCGTCCGCTCACGACCCTGTCCGTCGTTTGATTTTTTCCCTGCGGCCCTCAGGCGGGCCCGGCAGTATATAAGGCGTTTCTCCGTGATCTTGACGTTGGCGTTTCGCAACTTGTTCCACGATCGCGTCCGG
>JBBRKD010000331.1:0-3430 GCA_038218255.1 Hyphomicrobiales bacterium
AAGCTCCTTGCGACCCACCGCGAGGCAGCCCCCATCGTGAAGGTCCCGCCGGGCGACTATTCCGTCAACGTGGCCTATGGCCGTGCGAACCTGACGCGGCGCATCACACTGCGGGCGGGCGAACCGACCGTCGAGCCGTTCGTGCTGAACGCGGGTGGCCTGCGGGTGACGGCCGACATCGGTGGCGTCGAGCCGCCCATCAACGCGGTGACCTACACCATCCAGTCCGACGAGCGCGATCAGTTTGGCAACCGCGCCACGATTATGTCGAAGGCAAAGCCAGGCCTGATCATCCGGCTCAACGCAGGGATTTACCAGCTCACCTCGATCTATGGCGATGCGAACGCCATCGTGAGGGCCGACGTGACGGTGGAAGCGGGAAAGCTGACGGAGGCAGCGATCACACACGCAGCCGCAAAGGTCGCCTTCAAGCTCGTCTTGGAGCCCGGCGGCAATGCGGTGCCCGATACGCAGTGGTCGGTTCAAACGCCGACGGGTGAAATCGTCAAGGAAAGCGTCGGCGCCTTGCCGACCCACGTTTTGGCGCCGGGAACGTATGCAGCCTTCGCCAAGAGGGGCGGAAAAAGCTACCGCCGCGATTTTCTCGTGCGCCCGGGCGACATGGTCCAGGTCGAAGTCGTGGCGACGCCCTAACACCGAACGCCCTAACACCGAGCGCCACAACACCAAACGACGTCTCACTTAAAACTGGGTGAGAACCCAATCGGTCGGGCACCCGGCGCGCTCCATGCGAGTTTCGGACGCTCTCGCATCCACCACGCGCTGTGCCTGCGTGAACAACGCGCGCGCCATTTGCCAATGTTCGCACGCCGTTGTCGGGTCACCGGAGGCTTGTGCGATATCGCCCAGTTCGAGCCGGGCGTTGGCTTCGACGTCAACCTGCCGGAGCTTGGACGCGAGGCGCACGCACAATCGCAACTGTTTCGCCGCCTCCTCAGCATTCCCTGCGTTGAGCAACTCCTGCGCGCGCGCCAGCAGCGACTGCGGTGACAGAACGGTTTCATCCGCATCGCGCAGATGAAGCGGCAGTGGCAGCGGACGCGGGCGTTGCCGGGTGGGGGGCAACCCGCCGTCAGCCCCATCCAGCACGGCCGGGCGTGCCTCGCGCGCAACCAACTCAAGCGCTGGCTTGGTTGGCACCAGCATCGGCCAGCTGGCCGCAACACCGGCGACCTCAGGCGCAGGGCGACCCTGTTCCGCCTGACCGTCCTCGGACATAAATGGACCGTCCCCGGACAAAAATGGAAAGGGCGGGAACAGCCGAACCGGTGGCTCGGCACTGAATACTGAACTCGACGACCTCGACCGCAACTTTCCAAGAATCGCGCGACGCACGGCGAGCAGCGCAACGAGACATGCCAAACCAAGCACAACCGCGAGCAGCATTTGGCCGATGTTGGCATCCATCGTTGCCGAAGGCGTCATCGCGTGTCCCATGTCTGATTTTGTCGGCCGTCGGATCGTTTGGGTCCGAACCTGTGTGTATCGCGCAGTATTGCGCAGGGCGAGCAAAAACCGGTGCCCGCTGCGTCGCACGTGCTCGCCGATCGGCTCCGCACGGTGGCGCACGCCATGATCCCGCTTGACCACAATCGGTGCACGCGCCCATGAGACGGACCATGCGGAACAGGGAGCGCATCGGCATGACGGCATCAGACGACAGCATCGTCGGCAGAAACGGCGCACCATTTCGTCCCGCAACCCAGGTAATCCACAGCCACCGCGACCCATCCCGCAGCGCGGGCTTTGTCAACGGTCCGGTCTATCGCGGCTCAACCGTGCTATTTCCAACCCTCGACAAGCTGACGACGCGCGACCAGCCGTTCACGTATGGTCGCCGGGGCAACCCGACGACCGTTGAGCTAGAAACGGCGATCGCAGCGTTAGAGGGCGGTGAAAAAACCATCCTCACAGCGTCGGGCTATCAGGCCGTGACGACCGCGATCCTGGCCTTCGTGTCCGCAGGCTCGCACATCCTCATGACCGACAGCGTGTATCAGCCAACCCGCGCCTTCTGCGACCGGCTGCTGAGCAAGCTCGGCGTGACGACCACCTACTACGATCCGCTCATCGGTGCTGGCATCGACGCGCTGGTGCGGCCCGAAACGGTGTTGATCTTCACCGAAAGCCCCGGCTCGCAAACCTTCGAGATGCAGGACATTCCAGCCATCGCAGGCGTCGCCAAAGCCCGTGGCCTCTGGCTCCTCATGGACAACACCTGGGCAAGCCCGCTGTACTACAAGCCGTTCGCCCACGGCGTCGATGTCTCGATCCAGGCCCTCACCAAGTATGTCGTCGGCCATTCAGACGCGCTGCTGGGCGCTATTACGGCCAACGCGCGGGCGGCCAAACCGATCGAACTCGCCAAGGAGACGCTCGGCGTATGTCCAGGCTCGGAGGAAACCTGGCTCGCGCTGCGCGGCCTCAGAACGCTCGACCTCAGGCTCGCCCGTCACCACACGTCAGGCCTCGAGATCGCGCGCTGGCTCTCAGAGCAGCCGCAGGTTGCGCGCGTGCTGCATCCAGCGCTTCCGAGCGACCCTGGCCACGCCCTGTGGACGCGCGACTTCCTCGGCGCATCGGGTCTGTTTTCGGTTGTCCTGCATCCGGGGGACCGGACCGGGCTCGCCGCGATGCTGGACGGGATGCGCCTCTTTGGAATGGGCTACTCGTGGGGTGGCTTTGAGAGCCTGATCATCCCCTTTGATCCCACAAATTACCGAACGGCGACCACCTGGAACGCGCGGGGCCCAGCCCTTCGGCTCCATATCGGCCTCGAGAACGTCGACGATCTCAAGGCCGATCTGGCAGCCGGACTGGCGCGCCTCGCATCATCGGCGCCCCATCCGGCGGCGTAACGTCGCTTTTGACGCAGGCCCACCTGGAACTAATAAACCCACTCAACGTATCGACACTCATGATCCATGACCGCTTCTCTGCGCCTGTCACCCTCCTCGGTCTTGGCACAGCCGTTCCACCCCATCGTCTTGAGCAGACCGCCGTGGCGAGCGTCGCGCGCGACGTGTTCGCCTCTCGCTACCCAGAATACGAGCGGCTGGCCCCCGTCTTTGAAACCTCTGGCATCAAATTGCGCCACGCCGTTCGGCCGATCGACTGGTATCGGGAACCACGCGGATGGCCTGAGCGGACCGCGGCCTACCTTGAGGGTGCCCTCGACCTGTTCGAAGAGGCCGCATCCAACGCGCTCGCCGACGCTGGACTGACCGCCGCCGACATCGAGGCGATTGTCACCGTCTCATCCACAGGCATTGCCACACCGAGCTTGGATGTCCGCAGCTTCGTCCGATTTGGTTTTCGCCCGAGAACGCGTCGATTCCTTGTCTTTGGCCTTGGATGGGCGTGTTGCGTGTCGTGGCTTTCTATCGCATCTTAATTCGCTCTGGGTAAG
>JBBRKD010000332.1:0-3426 GCA_038218255.1 Hyphomicrobiales bacterium
CATCTTTAGCAAGGCGGCCAACGAGCTGACGTGGCAGCTTGGTGATGCCCCTGCGAGCTACGTGTTCTCGGAGCAAGACCTGGGCATGGACCAGCGATCGCTTCTGAAAAACGTTTACCGCGACCAAATCACGCCGGCGAACCTGCCCGCAGTCTTTGAGGCGGCGCGCATCCAGGCATACGCAAAGCGGTTGCTCACCGCGCTGCTGCTGGACGTGTGGTCGAGAAAGCTGCAGGCGCTCATCTCTCTTGCGCCAGGCCTGCTTCCGCAGCCGGAGCGTCAAGACCTGTGCACCGGCATCGTGTCGCTTCGCAACCATCTGGCAGATGCGGCGGAGCCGAAGCTTGAATTCATCGATGCGCTTCTTGATCGATTCGGCCGCGGCTGCAAGCTGCTACGAGACGGCACAATCGAACATCCGAATGTCAGGTTCGAGCCGATCACAAATGACGTCGTGACAGCCCTCGCTGGCAACCCCGCCCTGGGGGCCCTCGGATTGCGCGAGGCCGCTGTAGCACTTGGCCTGGTGGGGATTGGTTTGAGCCGCGACCACTGGGTGGTAGATGCGGAGTCTCTGGACAGGGAATCGGGCGTGCTGGCGGTCACCGGCAAGGGTGCAGCAGCGGCCCGCACCAAGGTGTACCTGACAGCCAACGCGTCCGGCGCCGCGGTGCTTCGCAGCGAGGGCCACCTAGTGGAGGCCGAAAGCCCCCTCTTGATCCAGTCGCAGAAGCTGGCAGTGGCAATGACCCGATCTCCGAGGGGGGCGTCAGGGCGGACTGGGCGACCGAAAGCACGCGAGGTAAGCATATCGACGCTTCTACAAACCTACGCGACCGCTGCCGAGCTGTATGAAGCATTCCGACAAGAGCTTGCGCTATGACTGATTCAACGCCAGTGGGCCGGGTCGCGGCGGCGCTTGAGGATGCTGGGTACAAGCGAATCGCCAACGGACTCCAGGTCGGCGAGCTGAAGTTCCAGTTTCTAGCCGCGTTCGTGAAGGCGAAGAGTTCGGCCGAATTGATCCTTGTCGCCGACATCGCAAGCGAGAGCGAAACGCAGCTGACGCGCAAGGTCGACGGCGTGGCGCGCGCCCTGGACATCGCATCCTCCACACGGTCGCTTACCCTGGTGGTGACCGGCCCCCGTCCCAGCGCTTCCGCCCTGGAATCATTGGGCCGGGTCTGCCGGGTCCTCCCCACCGGCAACATCACGGGGGACGAGGGCGACCGAGTCCTCAAGAACTGGCTGGCTGTGCTGTTGCCTCTGTCGTTGCCTCAGCCCGAGTCCGTGGTGGGCAATTCCCTGGCCCGCATCTACGCCGACGCACAAAGCCTGGACGAGACCACCAGGAAGCTGATCGATGTTGCGTCTCTAGGAGAGGGCGCTGTCAGCAAGGAGCTGTACTCGATCATCGACGCCGCTGCCGTCCAAGCCAAGGAGAAGACCACATGACGCCGCGCATCACGTCCCTCACGGTTACCGACTTCCGCAGTCTTCTAGGGACCGTCACGGTCCCTATGGACAGCCCTGTCGTGCTGATCCATGGCCGCAATGGCGCTGGCAAGACAAGCTTGTTGACGGCGATGGAACTTGGCCTGACGGGCCACCTGGCATCGCTATCTCGGCTGGACCCGCAGCTTCGAGAGCATCTGGTTCATAAGGAGGCGGTGTCCAAGAAGGCGTCGGTGTCGATCGGCGTCCACGGGCTTGGTGTCGAGTTTCCTGCAGGACATTTCGACATCCGTGGCCACAAGTTCACCGGCAAAGCGGCGCTCGATCCCATTCTGACAAGGCACTTCTCGGAGCGCTGCTACCTGGCGCAGTCCACATTGACCAGACTGCTGGAGTTTTACGAGGACAAATCGGCGAATGGCACGGCACTGACCCGATTCGTTAAGGAGCTGCTCGGTCTGGAGGCGCTGGACGCTCTCATTGACGGTCTGCACGACGCCGGCGATGTTCGCCGGCTTCGCGGGCATGCCGTGAGCTTCTGGGAAATGCGCGAGCAGCTTCCGAGTTTGGATGACGAATTGAGCCGCCTGGCCAAAGAGCTCACGGCCGCCGAGGGGCAGGCAACGCAGCTCACACAGTCGGCATGGGAACGACTCTCACCACACTGGCCAGAAGTTGCCAGTCTCTCGGCGCAGGCGATGCTTGGGCTGTTGAAGGAGCAGTCACAGGAGCCTGAGCTGCAACGCTTGACGCAGCTTCGGCGAGAGCTTAACGACACGGTCTCGCAAAGCCAGAGAGTGGTATCCGCCGTGGCTGCCGACCGGCGGGCTGCGATCGAAGCGGCCGCCGGCGCCGCAGACGCGGCACTACGCGGTTGGCTGGACACCAGCGGCCAGCGCATGACGGAACTGTTCGACAAGCTCGTTGGCTACTTCTCTGATCTGCCGCCCCCCATTCAGAGCCGCCCTGAGTACGCCCGTGCCTATGCCCATCGGGCCGTGTCCGATGAGGTGGCGCGATGCCAGCAGATTCAAGCAAAGGACCAAACAGCCCAAAAGCAGGTGTCGACGCTTCAGACTGACCGGCAAGGCCTCGCCACGCGGCTGGAAGAGATCGACAAGCAGATCGTGCAGCATTCGCGGGAGGCCGGTCAGCTTGCGCAGGTGCTGTCCGCCGTGGTGCCGCATGTGCACACCGAAGAATGTCCGGTCTGTAGTCGGGACTTCCGTGAGGTTTCGTCTTCGCCGCTGCTGGGTCATATCACGGCTCGGATTGCGTCCCTGACTCAGTCGGCTGGCCTTCTCTCAGCGTTGTCGCGGGAGCGGGCGAACACCATGAGCGCCGTCGCAGCCCGAGACCGAGAGATCGGTGTCGCTCAGGCGCAACTGCTCACGGCCGAAGCGAGAACGGAATACTGGCAAAGGCTTGCAACCCTTGAGCAGGCCTTGCGGGATTTGGCGTCCCTGGAAGGGGGCGCCAAGGCTGGCGAAACCCTGTTCGGGCAAGCTGCCAACGCGGCACAAGCTCTGGCATCGGCTCGCGCCGTCGATCAGCAATCAGCAGCCATTCGAGATGCTGCTGGTCGGTATGCCACGGTGCTCTCCATGGATCCCATCGGCGCCAGCGAGCCTTTGCAGGCGGCGCTGCAGGCGGTTCTTGGCTGAAGTCCCTGCTCGTTTGGAGCGGCTGACGGCGAAAGAGTCGGCACGCCGCGATGGCGAGGCGGCACTGAGGGAACTGCTGCTGAAGCAGCAAAACACTGAAGCCATCAAGGTGCGGCAGCTGGAGCGGAGAACTGCTCGTCGAGGCCTGCACGCTGCGAAGGAAGCGGGGGAACGCACGATGGAACAGGCGCGCGAGCTTCTCAAGCTCGCTCAGGTCGAGCGTTCCCGTGTTGTGAGCCAGGTGTTTAACGATTCCTTGAATGCGGCATGGCGAGACCTCTTCGTACGCCTAGCACCGGACGAACCT
>JBBRKD010000333.1:0-3417 GCA_038218255.1 Hyphomicrobiales bacterium
AAAGCCTGGTTCGTGGGAAATGACGAATTTATCCGCGTGAGCGCCATCCGCAACGGCACGCTCCAAGGCGGGTATTTTATCCTCGCCGCCCGCGCGCTGGGTCTCGACTGCGGTCCGATGTCGGGTTTTGACAACGCCGGCGTCGATGGGGCGTTTTTTGGAGGCACCAAGATCAAGTCGAACTTCCTCTGCTCGATCGGCTACGGCGATCCAGCAGCCCTGTATCCGCAGGGCCCAAGGTTCACGTTCGACGAAATGGCCAGCATCGTGTAGCGCGCGAAACGCCGGGTGCGCCGCACGCTCGGGCGTAACTGAATTTACGATGGCCACCCGATGAATGTCCTGGCGTTCGATACCTGCCTGAATGCCTGCTCAGTCGCCGTCGGCGTCGGCATCGGCACAGCAGGTGAGCGCGTTGTTGGCCGCTGCGAGACAATGGAGCAAGGTCAGGCCGAGCGTCTGATCCCGATGATCGGCGCGGCATTGCGCGATGCCGACCTTCGGCTCGCTGACGTTGATCACATGGCCGTCACGGTTGGGCCAGGCTCGTTCACCGGCACACGCATTTGCGTGGCCGCCGCCCGCGCCCTCCAGCTTGCCCAAACTGTGCCGGTCACGACGCTCAGTTCGCTTGCCTTGATCGCCCGCCAGAGCGCGCTCAGCGGCCAAAGCGTGACAACTCCGTGGGCCGATGATCTCGTGACGATGCGATCCGACCGGATTTGCGCAGCGGTGAATATGCGAGGCGGGGCGTTTTATGCCCAGCTTTTTGCAGGCGATGGCATGACATCTCTGTCCCAGCCTATGCTATTGAACGATGTGCAGCTGCGTGATCTCTGCGGCGGCACGCCGACCCGGGTAGTCGGAATCGGTGACCTGTCCGTTGTGAAAAACAACGCGTTCAATCCCCAGTTGGGCACAAATCTTGCGACGCTGCGCCCAAACGCGCGCGATGCCATGGCGTTCGTGTCACGAAACAGTGTGCAGACGTATGCTCTAACGCCGCTCTACCTTCGACCGCCCGACGCCACGCCTTCCGCCGCTCCTCTCCTGAAAAGACGGACGTGATGGACGATAGATTGCCAGAACCGCTCGACGGACGGCACGTGTCCCTTCTGTGGGCAAGCCCCGATCGCGCATCCGCCGTGGCGTCACTTCATGCGCAAGTGTTCCACCCACCTTGGTCTGAGCCCGCGATCCTCGCCCTGCTCGAACATCCAGCCGCTGCCAATTTGATTGCAACAGCTGGCGTCTCGCGCGAGCCGGCGGGCTTCGTTCTCGCCCAGCTTGCGGGCGATGAAGCCGAGATCCTCTCGCTCGGCGTCGCGCTCAAATGGCAGCGCTTAGGACTGGGGCGCCGCCTTGTTGAAGGTCTGATCCGCGCCGTGCAGCGGGCAGAGGCACGTCGCTTGTTTCTCGAAGTTAGCATCGACAACGACGCCGCTTTGAAGCTCTACGATGGTCTGGATTTTCGCCGCGTCGGTGTCCGCCCGAAATACTACGTCACTCCCGGCAAGCCTTCCGTTGACGCACTGATCTTGGCGCTGGACTTCTAAATCAGGCTCATCTTTGACGCCCATTCGTCAGTTGCCCTATAGTCAGGTGTGAGCGCGCCGCTCAGCCCAAGGTCACTTTCCGGCAATGCCAGGACATCCACCAGCCTTGACCCGCATCGAAGCGCTGTGCGCCCACCAGGGCTTGCGGCTCACCGGTCAGCGCCGCCTGATCGCACGCATCCTGTCGGCAGCCGACGATCATCCAGGCGTCGAAGAGGTCTTCCGCCGGGCACTTGCGCTCGAACCCGGCATCGCGCTCTCGACCGTCTACCGTACGGTCAAGCTCTTTGCCGACCACGGCATGCTGGAGCGCCACGAGTTCGGGTTGGCCCCCCAGCCGCGCGCCCGCTTCGAGCCCTCCCCGCAGACGCATCACGACCACCTGATCGATGTCGAGACGGGCGATGTCATTGAGTTCGTCAGCCCGGAGATCGAAGCCCTCCAGGAGCGCATTGCGCGCGAACTCGGCTACGAACTGGTCGGCCACAGGCTTGAACTCTACGGCGTCCGCAAAACGCGCCGAGCCGGGGGCAGCTGACCGCGTGCCAAACACAGCCCGAGCGTATGCACGCCTGACGGCCCTCGCCCTGCTCACGCTCCCCCTCATGCCGGTCCAGGCCGTGCTATTGCGCGCGACAACCGGCGGGGCACGTCGCTTCCCCCATTGGTATCACCGCCGCGTGTGCCGCATTCTCGGCATTCACTTGGACATCACCGGCGCCATCGTGGCCGATCAGCCGGTTCTGGTGGTCTCAAACCACGTCTCCTGGCTCGACATCCCGATCCTGTCTGCTGTCGCTCCGGTTTCGTTTGTCGCCAAAAAGGAAATCTCCCGCTGGCCGCTGGCGGGAACGCTGGCCCGTCTCCAGCGCACCATCTTCGTCGACCGCGAGCGCAGGACTTCGGTGGGCGTCACGGCCGGTGAAATCTTGTCCCGCCTGTCGTCGGGTGATGCCATCGTGCTGTTTCCCGAAGGGACATCGAGCGATGGCAACCGCATCCTGCCGTTTAAGACGTCACTGTTTGCCGCCGCAAAACCAACAGCATCCCCCCAAACTGAGTCAGCCGACACCCACGCCATCCTCGTCCAGCCGATGGCCATCGCCTACACCCGTCGCAGTGGTATTCCGCTTGGCTGGGCGGGCCGTCGCGAGATCGGCTATATTGGCGACGTCAATATCGGGCCCAACGCCTGGGATATTCTCACCGGCGGCCCACTGCGCATCACAATCAACATCGGCCCTCCCGTCCCACTCGATGCCTATGCCGATCGCAAGGATTTGGCCCGCCGCGCGGAAGCGGACGTGCGAACCCTCTTCGCCAAATCCCTGCGCGGATAACAGTTTTTTGACATCTGCCGTCGGCAGCACTGGACAACGCACGTCGGCGATGCTGTTATGTTGCACTGCAACTAATGGGTCCATCATACCGATCTGACGCGGCAGCTGTGCGCCTGACGGCGACGCTTAACCGGATCGGAACACGATTGGCCCATCCTGGGAGCTTAGGCGCGCATCGATCTTCGCGCACCAAACGCACGTTGCGACGACCACGGGGATGACCGTCGATGAGTTCAGGGCAGCCAGCGACCAAGAAGGTCTTCGTCAAGACGTTTGGCTGTCAGATGAACGTCTATGACAGCGAACGCATGACGGAGCAGTTGATCCCGCTCGGATATGCCGGGACCGCGAACGTCGAGGATGCCGACGTCATCATTTTGAACACCTGCCACATCCGCGAAAAAGCGGTCGAGAAAGTCTATTCCGACCTTGGACGTCTGCGTGAACTCAAGGATGAGCGCCGCGCCAATGGCAAGGAAACCGTGATCGCGGTTGCCGGCTGCGTCGCGCAAGCCGAAGGC
>JBBRKD010000334.1:0-3411 GCA_038218255.1 Hyphomicrobiales bacterium
GATCCGTGCGCGGTCAATTCACGCTTTGGCACGCCGCGCGATCAGCTCGACGATGCGCCGTGGGACGAGATCGACATTCTACATGTTCATGCGCTGTGCGAGGCCAATGACGCAGGCTCGGTTGGCCTGATCGAGCACGTCGGGCGCGAACTTGGTCAGTATGTAAAGCGCGTGAAAGCCGTCAATTTCGGCGGCGGGCATTTCGTCAACCGCGCACCCTACGATGTGGATGCGCTGATCGACGCCATCAAAGCCTTCAAGCGGCAGTTCGGCGTCGAGGTCATCCTGGAGCCAGGCGCTGGGCTCGTCGTCGATACGGGGTATCTCGTGGCGAGCGTGCTCGACATCCATCACAACGGGGCCGACATCGCGATCCTTGATGCGTCGGCGAGCTGCCACATGCCCGATGTGCTCGAAGTGCCCTACACGCCGCCGGTCTTCGGCGCAGACAAGCCCGGCGTGCTCGGGCACGATTACATCCTGGCTGGCAATACGTGCATGACCGGCGATGTGATCGGCAGCTACTCATTCGCCAATAGGCTGGCGATCGGCGACAAAATCGTGTTCGGCGACATGATGCAGTATTCGTTCGTGAAGAATAACGTCTTCAACGGCCAGCCGCTGCCCGACCTTGCCGTCTTGAAGGCGGATGGCAGGATCGAGGTTATCAAGACGTTTGGATATGCGGATTTCCGAGGCAAGCTCGGCTAGGTCGACCACTCGACAATGGAGCCAGGTTGTTTCAAGGTTTTGTGACACCACCCGCGTGCGGCGATGCCGTGAACAAGCGTAAAGGTAGCCTCGCCCCGTGACGTCTAAACTCCTGTGCGTCTATCGCATCCGATCCACGGCCTCAGAGATCGCAGCCCGAGCTGCGGCGATCGCGGTTGAGCAGAGCGTGGAAATGCCCGTCGAAGCGATCGACGACGTTTCGGTGCTCGACGGCATCGTGGGCCGTGTCGAGGGGATCAACGACCGGGGAGATGGGACGTTTGACGCGCACATTGCGCTGGCGACCCAGACGACCGGGTTCGAAGCAGGCCAGCTGCTGAACATGCTGTTTGGCAATGCGTCAATCCTGGATGACGTGACGCTGGAAGACGTCGCTTTGCCGCCCGATCTGGTAGCGCGATTTACCGGGCCGCGCCATGGACCAGACGGGCTACGTGCCCGCGTCGGTGCCAAGGCCCGCGCCCTCACCTGCTCAGCGCTCAAGCCGCAAGGGCTATCGGCGGCGGGGCTTGCTGGGATTGCCAGCAAGCTCGCTCTCGGCAGGATTGACTACATCAAAGACGACCATGGGCTCGCCGACCAGAACATGGCACCCTTCGCGCAGCGCGTTGCGGCGGTCAGTGCGGCCGTGCGGGACGCCGCGCGCGAAACCGGTAAGGCGACGCGCTATCTGCCGAGCGTGACGGGCAATCTCGACGCTCTGCGCCAACAGGTGCGAGTGGCGCGCGACCACGGTCTCGATACGCTGCTGATCGCGCCGATGATCGTCGGGTTGCCGTCGTTCCAGACCATCGTGCGGGAGAATGCCGACATGGCGTTCATCGCCCATCCGGCGATGGCGGGTGCTGCCCGCATTGCGCCAGCCTGTCTTTATGGGCGGCTGTTCCGCATGATCGGCGCGGATGGCGTGATCTATCCCAATGCGGGCGGGCGGTTTGGGTATTCGCAGGCAACGTGCGCGGCGATCGCCGAGACCGCGCTCTCGCCGTGGGCGGGCGTGAAGCCGTCACTGCCGGTTCCAGCCGGTGGGATGACGCTGGCGCGCTTGCCGGAGCTGCTGGCCACATATGGCGCGGATGCGATGGTGCTGATCGGGGGCAATCTGCTCGCCGCCCGCGAGCGCATGACCGACGAAACGCGCAGCTTTCAGCGGGTCGTCGAGGGCTTTGCCTATGAGGGCGTGCGGTCTGAGGTTTCAGCATGAGCGGCCCAAACGATACACCCCATCGGCCATTTGCAAGCACGCGCGACGGACACCGCTGGAGCGGCGTCGAGCACAAGCCCTACAAGGAAGACGAGCGCGCCCTGTTCAAGGACATCTCGCGGCAGACGCTATTTTCAAGGCCCGATCTGGCCGGTGAGTTGCGCTATTTCGAAGTCGAGCCCGGCGGGTTTTCGACGTTGGAGCGGCACGAACACGTCCATGCCGTTCTCGTTCTGCGCGGCGGGGGAAGAGCGCTCGTGGGCGACCGCGTGCTGGCGCTCGCTGAGCGCGATCTCGTGACCGTGCCGCCGATGACGTGGCACCAGTTCAAGGCGCGCACCGATCAACCGCTGGGGTTTTTATGCATGGTGGATGCGGTGCGCGACAAGCCGCAGTTGCCAACGGCCGAGGATCTTGCGGCGCTGACCGCCAACCTCGATGTGGCGCGATTTATCCGCGGGGATTGAGACCGTCTTGCGTTGGGATCGACCTGGGCGATCGAGTTCCCTTCGGGTCCGTCCGACCCAGTCCCGCGTGCGTCCCGCCTAGTTCGCAGTGACGAGGCAATCGAGGCCGCCAGCTTTGAGGGCGCTGCACGGGGCTTTGGTCGCCGCCGCGCTGGCGAAGGGGCCGAGTTTGACGCGGTAATAGGTGCTGGCCCCGAAGGTCGCTTCCTCCACCGTGGACGGCGTGGCGGCAACCGAGCCGCCGAGCGCTTGGAGTTTTGAGATGATCGCGCTCGCCTCATCGCGCGATGTGACGTTGGCGACTTGGATGCGATAGGCACCCGTGGCGGCCGTGACCGACTTCAGTTTGGGTGGGGCTTTGATCGCGACAGCCTTAGGCGCCGCAGGCTTTTTTGCCTTCGGTCCCGAGGCAGGCGCGCCAGCGTCAGCGGCGGCCGGGGTTTCGACGACGGGGCGGTTGGTCCAGGGAAGGACTTCGGTTTCGTTGGCAGCTTTCACGGAGAGAGCCGGCGCGGCTGCCGCTGCCGTTGGCTTTGAACCGCCGAACAGGTCGCCAAACAGGTTCCCGATGCCACCGAGGCCAGCCGTTGGAGACGCGACCGCCTGTTCGTTAGGAACCGCGTTCAGTTGGGGCGCTGCGACCGACGTCGTGGACGCGACGGTGCCAGCCGACAGGCCCAGAGACGATGTCTCGGTCACGCGGGCAGTGACGGCGGCTTCGTTGATGCGGCCAGCGGTTGCGGCTTGGCCATCATCGGTGAGGCCGGCATCCCGGTAAGCTGCGGTGCGGAACTTGGAGGCGGCCGCTCGTTCGGTTTCATCGAGGCCACCTTTGAGCCAAAGAGCGCTCGTGAGGTCGGAGATGGCCTGACCGGGTTTGCCCTGCTGCTGGAACGCAGCACCACGATAATACAGAGCCTTGGCAAGCGTTGCGCTCGGGAGCCCTCCACCTTGAATGGCACCGTTGAAGGATTGGATCGCGGGCTCGAACTTGCCAGCTTGATAGGC